>NZ_LZMM01000050.1:0-142997 GCF_001665945.1 Kocuria sp. ICS0012
CGGGGCGGCCCCCACCCACCAGGCCCCCCCCCCCGGCGGCCGGGCGGGGCGGCCGCCCCCCGTGCCCCGCACCCCCGGTGGGCTCACCCCCGCCGCAGCACCACCCCGCGGCGGGGCTGCAGCACCAGGTGGGACCCCGCCGCCCGACCCCGGACGTCGACCATGCCGCGCGGCACCCGGACGCGGCGGCGTCGTCGGCGGTCGGCGTTGAAGTTCACCGCGGCCCAGCCGTGCGTGAACTCGCGCCACCACGTGTGACCGCGGCGCACGGGGTCCTGCACCGGCGCGCCGAGATCCCAATCGAGCTGCGCGGTGTGCTGGGTGCGGCTGTAGTCGTCGTGCGCCGTGGCCGCGTACGCGCCGCGGCCCGCCCCGAAGATCCAGAACGCGGCCAGACCGTACTCGACATTGGGGTGGTCGTCGTCGCCGTCCGTGGGCACCCGCAGGATGCTGAGGCCCGGCCCGTCCGCCTGGGGCAGCTGCGTCTCGGTGGTCTCCGGGTCGAACAGGTCCACCGGGCTGAAACCCAGCCACACCTCCTCGAATCCGCCGCCGTAGGCCGCGTGGCTCGCCCAGCGGCCGGGCTCGCGTCGCGATTCCGCGATGTTCGGGACCAGGATCTTACCGACCTCGTTCAGGGCCGTGCCCGCGGCATGCACCAATTCGCCCGCACCGTCGCGGAAATCCGCCATCGTCCGGGCATGACGGATGGGCAGGTCCAGGCCGTAGTAGTCGTCGAACACGTCGTTGTCCGCCATCACGCCGTCGAACGGCGAATCCCGCAGCTCGGCGACGACGTTGCGCACCCAGCGCTCGCGGTACTCGGGCGACCACACGGTCATCTGCCAGTGTCCGCCGTAGCGGGCCCACTCGATGCGTTCACCGTCCAGGCGCCGCGCGAACCACCGGTCCGGGGCTTCGGCGTACGAGACCCCGGAACTGTGGATCGGGCCCGGTTCGTAACTGCGGGTCGAGGACAGGCACTTGTAGCACAGCACCGTCATGTCCGGGCGGCGCCGCTTGAGGTCCGCGGCCGCCGCCGTCTCCCACGGTTGCAGGATCGCCGCCCGGTAGTGCTGCGCGGCGAAGTCGAGCTGCTCGGGGCTGATCGGGCCCCCGTACCGGATCCAGGCGCCGACGCCGCTCACTCGCCCGCGCCCGCCAACGGCGCGTCGAGCGCCGGTTGACGCAGGTCCGAGTACTCGAAGTTGCGCTTCTCACCCATGTTGCCGAGCATCCGGTAGATCTTGTTGTAGGAGGACATGACCTCGTGGAGCTGGAAGAAGTCCTCCACGCGGCCGCGGGCGTTGGTGCTGTAGGAGCGGTAACGGTCCACGTTCCCGATCACGGCCTGGACCTTGTCCGCCATGGCCACGATGTCACCGGGTGCGAGCAGTTCACCGCACGGTCCCCACGTGCGGCCGTCGGGGGTCACCAGGTCGTCGCCCACGAGCTGGCTCATGCCACCCACGTCCGAACCCACCGTGGGGATGCCCGCGGCCATGGCCTCGAGCACCACGATCGGCTGGCCCTCGTTGTAGCTCGGGAGCACCAGGAGGTCGAACTGGTCGAGCATGTCCCGTACGTTCACGGTCCCGTGGATGGTCACGAGGTCGTGGAGGCCCAGGGCCTCGATCTTCTCGAGGCACGCCTCGTAGTACTCGGGCACATGCTCGGTGGGGCCCAGGACGTCCAGGTGGATGTTGGGGTACCCGCGATCCCGCAGGATGTCCATGCTGGAGAGCAGATCCATGAGTCCCTTGATGGGCACCACGCGGGCGATGTACACGAGTCGCCAGGTGTGTTCCTCCGGGGACTGCGCAATGCGCTCTACCGCGGCTTGGCGGGCGTGGTACTTCTCCTCGAACTCCTCGATGATCATGCCGTTGGGCAGCACCACGGACTTGTCCACGTCCGCGCCCAGGCTCGCGGCCTCCGTGATGGCCGTGGGGTAGAGGTAGGTTACGAGCTCGGCGCTCGGGTAGCAGAAGTGCCCGATCTCGATCCACCACGCCATCCACGCCCGGTCCTCGGCACTGACGTCAAACGTGCGGTAGTCCTCGGACGTGATCGACAGCGCCATGTTGCGGTCGAGCAGGGTGTTCACGGTGTCGCGCACGTACAGGTTGTGCTCGGTGAGCAGGAACGACGTGCCGTGATCGCGCGCGGCCGCGGCACCCAGCAGGGACGCGTAGCCGGTCGTGTGCGCGTGGTACACCCGGGCCCGGGGCATGGTCTCGCCCAGGATCGCGTGGGCCAGGGAGAAGAATCCGCGCAGCAACCAGAACGATTCGGACAGGGGGAGCCCGAGCTGCGGCATCCGCTCCGTCAGCGCATGCAGGAACTCGCGGGAGCCCAGCACGGCCCACAGGGGGTACTGCCGGGTACGTTCATTGAGTCCTTCGTCGATGAGCTCCCACAGTGGCTCGGTGTCCCGGGCACCGGCCAGGGCGTAGATCGCGTCGAAGATCCGGTGGGACAGCACCGTTCGCTGCTCCGCGGTCATGCGCAGGTCCTTGGGACGCACGGACATGAAGTCGTCCCGGTGCTCCTGCATGCTCAGGTAGACCACGCGGACCCATTTCACGTTCTCGGGCATGGAGTAGAGGTCCTCCTGGGGTGCCTCGGAGTCCCAGGAGATGTGGATGATCCCGTAGCTCAGGTCGGGGTTACCCGTGACGATGTCGTGGACGACCGCCGAGACCCCGCCCTTGAGGAAGGGGTAGGTGGATTCCATGACGATGGCGACGTCCACGTCCTCGTACTGCTTCTGGCGCTGTTGCGCGGCGGGGGACAGACGGGCGGGTTCCGCGACGGCCACGGACTTGGTGGCGCGGTGCTTGGCGTGTGAGCGCGTGAAAGGGTACATGTCGGCTATTCCTCACGGGATGAAAGGGTCCGGGGGCGCAATGTGGCGACCAGTCGGGACGTGCAGTGGGGCCGGGACCGGGCAGGACTGCGCCCGTGCGCGGCGGATGCGCTTGATAGGAAGCGCTTACGTGGACTGCGTTACCAGGACGTGGCGTGGCGCCAGAAGAGGGTGTACTCGGGCTGGGCCCAGTGGCGTTTGTACAGCGCCCAGGCACCGGCGACCAGCACCAGGTCCGCGAGCAACAGGAGGGCGTACGCCCCGTTGGTGGAGAACACCGCGAACGCGAGGACGCTCACGACCAGGTGCACCGCACCCAGGGCCTGGGCCGTGATCTTCTCCCCGATGTAGTCCAGTTCGTAGCTCAACAGGGTGAGCATCATGAATGTCCATGAGGCCACGGCCACGGTCACCGCGAGTAGGACGTGGTTGGGCTGCAAGCCGCCCAGTAGCAGTGCGGCCGCCAGGGTCAGCACCATGCCCACCGCGCCGGTGCGCAGGACGGAGCGGTCCACCACGTAGCTGAGCAGCGTGGAGCGGGAGGCCAGCACGGGCAGTGTTTCCTTCTCGATGGCCCGGTGCAGTCCGCTGACGGCGCGGTCCACGTGCGGGGCCATGTTGACGAAGTAGAAGTTGTAGGCGAGCACCGCGGGGAGCATGGCCATGAACACCACGATCACCTGGAAGGTCCCGTCCGTGGCCAGGAACAGCACGAACTTGTCCGCCCACAACACCGATCCGAGCAGCAATCCGCGCAGGGCGTCCGCGGCGAAGTTGCGGTGGTCCAGGCGTTCGAAGACCCGCACGTGGGACAGCTGACGGCCCATTGCCGCGATCTGGGTGGCCGCGGCGACCAGGGGCGGAAGGATCCACACGGTGGGAACCACGGCCAGCGCCAGGGCGTAGGCGCCCCATGCCACGGCCCACAGGCCGCGGCGTTCTCCCACGTTGGCGAGGACCAGGGACTGCACGAACAGCACGTGCGCGCCCAGCAACAGCAGGTAGGCGCCCATGGCCTGCCAGGACCAGCCGGTGGCCAGCCACAGCGGCAGTGCGAACAGCGCGGCGAGCGGGAGGGTCTGCAGGAACATGGCCGGCCACACCTCGCAAAAGCGCTGGGTGATCTTCTGCATGTCCCGCTCGGCCATGAGGTCACCGATCGCGCGGTACGCGGGCATGCACGCGGCCTGCGCGAGCCAGGGCACGGTGATGGAAGAGGCCAGGACCACGTGGGTCAGTTGGACCCCACCCACGGTCGCCTCCGCCATGCGCGGGCTCACGAGCGGGAAGACGATGTTCAGGAAGATCACCGGCGAGAGGTAGAGCAACAGCTCCACCCCGCCGCGGGAGCTCCCGGCGGGTTCCGATGCGTGCTCGGCGTCCACCGGACGGGAGCCGCGCAGCACCAGGAATGCGGTGAGCAACACCAGCAGTCCGCCCGCGATGACCAGGACCTCGGCGTGTGAGCCCAGGAGTTCAAGCACCACGGGGACCAGCCCCGTGAGCAATAGGGCCACGACGATCGTGGCGGTACGAGTGCGACTGAAAGAATCGTGCACCAAAGTTCTCAGAGCTGTCACAGCTGTCCCCCGGGGATCCTGGCGCTTCCCGTCAGCCCCCGCTGACGAGAATTCCCCCATGCAAATGATGTGAAGGCGATGAGGCCAGTTCCGCTGTCGCCGCAGTGAATATATACAGTTTATGTGTGCACTAGCAAACACGGAGATGAATTGTGTCTGAACGGGACGCACTGGCTGTCAGTGCTTGTCAGCCTGCAATTCATCGGTATGCCGGGAATCCGTGCCGAAACGCCGGCCGACCCCGTCAGCGTGAGCCGAATGCATATCGGTTCAGACAATGAATGATTATGCATAGGCTTCTATGTGCCGCTGCCGAGTATCGCCGGGCCGGAACATGTCCCGGGAAGAGGCTCGGAATGGGTTTCCGGGATCCGGGTCCGTGGGGAAATGCAGAACACCCGGACCCACGATTCATGGGTCCGGGTGTTCATGTGGTCGGGATGACAGGATTTGAACCTGCGACCTCGTCGTCCCGAACGACGCGCGCTACCAAGCTGCGCCACATCCCGATGTCACACGGCAGAGCCGCGAACAACTGCTCCAGCATAGCGGCAGCACGGGAGGAATGTGAAATCCCCGAGTCACCGAAAACGTCCGAGCGCGGTGTCAGCGGCTGACCCGCTCCAGCACCTGCAGGACGTGTTCGTAGGGTTTGCCCGTGGCCTCGGTCATGCCTTGCTCACACGTCCGATTCAAAGATGCATATGCATCAAAATCTCCGGCCTGTACTTCCGCCGCCTCGGGAGCCGTGGCGGCCGCCGTGAGCTCGGGATGCAGCATGCCGCGGTCGCCCGCGTACCCGCAGCACCCCCACGCGAAAGGAACGGTGGCGTGCTCGGCACATGCGCCAGCCACGCGCAGGAGGTGATCGTTGATCCCCAGTTGCACGGACGAGCACGTGGGGTGCACCGCGAGCGCGCCCACGGGCGAGGACACGGTCAGCCGGTCCAGCACGTTCTCGGCCACGAACTGCACCGCGTCCACGAACCGCAGTCCGGCGTACCGGGGCGAGTTCGCCGCCAGTTCTCGCATGGTGACGAGCCCCTCGGTGCACGAGGAGGCATCACACACCACCGGGAGTGTGCCGTGCTCGGAGGCCTCCCACAGGGTCTCGAGGGTCCGCCGGGACATGGTCTCGTATCCGGAGGGTAGGCCCTTGGACTTCCACGGCGTGCCACAGCACGTGGAGGTGATGCCCTCGGGAACATGTACGTCCACTCCGGCGCGCTCGCACAACATCAGGAACGCCTCGGACACCGACGGTCCCTCCCCGTGCACCGTGCCGAACATGGCCCCGATGCACGCGGGGAAGAACACGGCCCGGGCGCGGTCGGCAGGGACGTTCGCGGGCGCCGTCGTCAATCCGGCACGGGAGCGACCGCCCGCGGGCAGGCGAGGGGAGTAGCGGGGGACGGTGTCCGTCCCGAGCGCGGCGCGGGCCACCGACGTCGCGCTGACCGGGAGCGCGGCGGGCATCCGCCGGGCCAGGGACAGCGCGAAGGCCGCACCAGGAACGGTCACGGGCCACGCCCGGGCGAGCCCCGCCCACACGAGGTCCGCCACGGCGGAACGGTTCTCCGACCGCAGCCGACGCACCAGGTCACCCGTGTTGATGTCCACGGGGCACGCGGTCACGCACATGCCGTCCACCGCGCACGTCTGCAGCCCGTCGTAGTCGAACTCGCGCCGCATCCGACCGGCCAGTTCGTGCTCACCGCGCGCTTCGGCGTCCGCGATCTCGCGGCGCCCCACGATGCGCTGGCGCGGCGTGAGCGTGAGATCCCGGGATGGACACACCGGCTCGCAGTATCCGCATTCCACGCACCGGTCCACCTCCTCCTCCACGGCCGGCGCGGTCTTGAGATCACGCAGGTACGCGCGCGGGTCCTCGGTGAGGATCACCCCGGGGTTGAAGCGGTTGCCGGGATCGATCAGGGCCTTCAGCTCCACCATCACCGAGTACAGCTCGTCCCCGTACTGCCGCCGCACGAACGGGGCCATGATCCGCCCGGTCCCGTGCTCGGCCTTGAGCGAACCCCCGCGGCCCAGGATGAGCTCCACCATCTCCTCGGTGAACTGCTCGTAACGGCGTAGCGAAGCGGGATCATCGAACTGCTCGTTGAGCATGAAGTGGACGTTGCCGTCCTTGGCGTGGCCGAAGATCACCGAGTCCCGGTAGCCGTGGGCGTCGAAGAGTCCGGTGAGCTCCTCGCACGTGCCGCCCAGCTGGTCCACCGGCACCACCACGTCTTCGAGCAGCGCGTTGGTGCCCTGCGGTCGGTTGCCCGCCACAGTGGTGTAAAGCCCCTTGCGCACGGTCCACAGGCTCGCGCGCTCGCGGGGGTCGGTGGTCAGGGCCACCGGCCCGGCCAGCTCGAGCGCATCGAAGGTGGACGCCGCCGCCTCCGCCAGTTCCCGCACACCTGCCGCGGTGTCGTGCTGGTACTCCACGAGCAGTGCGGCCTGCTGGCCCACCGGGATGTCCATGATCGCGGGCGGCGCGAGTCCGGTGCGCTGCGAGACCGCCAGGGACGTGGCGTCCATCAGCTCCAAAGTGGCGCACTGCGAGCCCACCAGCTCCGGAACGGCACTCGTGGCGGCCACCACGGTGGGGAACACCAGCAGGCCGGTGGCCACGTGCGGGTGCACGGGCACGGTGCGCAGGGTCGCGCTCGCCACGAACCCCAGGGTGCCCTCCGAGCCGATCATGAGGTGCTCCAGGATGGCCACGGGGTCCTCGTGGTCCAGGAACGAGTTCAGCCCGTAGCCCATGGTGTTCTTCATGGCAAACAGTCGCTGGATGGTCCGCACGGACTCCGGATTGCCCCGCACGCGGTCCCGCAGCCGGAGCAGGCCCTCGAACAGGTCGGGCTCTCGGGCCCGCAGCTGCTCACCAGCATCCGGGGCGGCGGTGTCCAGCACCGTGCCGGAGGGCAACACGAGCACCATGGACTCCAGGGTGCGGTACGTGTTGAACTCGGTGCCGCACGCCATCCCGGAGGAGTTGTCGGCCACCACTCCGCCCAGCGTGCACGCGGACTCGCTGGCTGGATCCGGGCCCAGCGCCCGCCCGTGCGGAGCCAGCCGCGCATTGACCTGGCGCACGGTGACCCCCGGTTGCACGCGCACGCGGGCACCCCGATCCAGGACCTCCACGCTCTTGAAGTGGCGGCGGACGTCCACGAGGATCTGGTCCGTGACGGACTGCCCCGACAGGGACGTGCCGCCCGAGCGCAGGGTCAGGCCAGCGTCCGTGTCCGCGGCCGCGGCGAAGATCCGCCCCACCTCGTGCGTGTCCCGTGGGCGCAGCACCGCGCGGGGCTGCATCAGGTAGTGGGAGGCGTCGTGGGCCACCGCGCGCCGTTCCAGCTCCCCGGTGACGACGACGCCGCTGCCGCACTCCCGTTCGATCCTCGCCACCGCGCGGTCCAGCGGAGAGTCGTTGAGAGCCGGGGCGGTATCGTCGGGTCGGCGCGTGGGGAGGGGGAGTCGGATCGGTGCCATGGGAAGAACCTTAGTCCGTGAGCGTGACCAGAACGGCCTGTGGGGGGCAGAAAAGCCGCACCGGGGCGAAGCGGGACTCGCCCAGGCCCTGGGAGATGTTCACCGGGACGCCCCTGTGGGAGATCAATCCCTTGCAGATCGCGGGATCCAGGTCGCAATTGCTCACCAGCGCGCGGCCCCCGGGGAGGCAGACCTGACCGCCGTGGGTGTGACCCGCGAAGACGATGTCCGCACCGTGGGCGGCGAAACGGTCCAGCGTGCGCACGTACGGCGCGTGCGCCACGCCGATGCGCACGTGGGCCGGCCCGTCCTGTTCACGCGGGAAGCCCGGGTGCCGGTCGAAGCGCAGGTGGGGGTCGTCCACGCCGGAGAAGTCGATGACGGTGTCCGCAATGTTGAGCCGCTCGGCGCGGTTGATGAGCCCGGTCCAGCCGCGTTCGTCGAACGCGCGGTGCATGTCCTCGGTGGGCAACCGCGGGGCCTCGTCCGATTTCTCGCCGCTCGTGGTGCGCCACAGGTAGCGCGCGGGATTCTTGGGCTGCGGCGCGAAGTAGCAGTTGGACCCCGGGACGTAAACACCGGGGAACGCGAACAGCGGCTCCAGGATCTCGAGCAGGTACGGCAGGGCGCGCAGGTGCGAGAGGTTGTCACCCGTGTCGATCACGAGGTCCGGGCGCAGTGCGGCGAGCGAGTGCACGAAGTGCTTCTTGGCCTCCTGCCCGGGCACGGTGTGCAGGTCGGAGATGTGCAGGATCCGCACGGGCCGGGAGCCCTCCGGGAGCACACGCACCGTCTCCTGGCGCAGTTGGAATCGACGCCGCTCCCCGAGTGAGGCCCACGCGAGCGTCCCGGCGCCAGCGGCGAACAAGCCCGCTCCGGCCGCGGCGAGGGAGCGGGCGACCGGGGTGGATGCGGTGGAGTCCGCCACTACTTGCGCGCCGACATCACGCTGGGCGTCGGCGAGGAGAACCGGGAGGTGTCGTAGTCGGGGGCCACGGTGCGCATGTAGTTCTGCCACTGGCCACCCGCGTACGTGGCACCGTCCACCCACTCGGTACCCGAACCGCCGGTCCGCCCGCCGATGCTCAGGCCGTTGAGGGAGCGGGAACCGAACTCGTAGTTACCCACCCACGAGGCGGTCGCGAGGCCCTTGGTGTAGCCGAGCATCCAGGTCTGGGTCGAGTTGTCGGTGGTGCCGGTCTTGGCGGCGGAGGCATCCGGCAGCCCGATCGAGCGCTGGTACCCGGAACCGCGCACGAGCACCTGCTTGAGCACCTCGTTCACGCCCTGGGCCACCTCCTTCTTGATCACCTGCTGGCAGCTGTCACCGGGGACGTCGTAGTTCTTCCCGGTGAAGTCCACGACCTTGGTGACAGCGCGGGGCTCGCACATCACGCCGTCGTTCGCAAAGCCGGAGAAGGCACGCGCCATTGTCATGGGGGAGATGTCCACCGAACCACCCAACAGGGAGGACAGGACGGTGGTGTCCACGGGATCACCGGTCTTGCCGTCGTGGATGCCCATGGCCTTGGTTAACTCACCGATCTCGCACAGGTCCAGGTCCGCGGCCATGGCGTACAGCGCCGAGTTGATGGAGTTGTAGATGCCGTAGTCCACGTCCATGACCCGGGCGTATCCCTCGGTCGCGTTCTGGAAGCTGAACCCGTTGCCGTCCTCACCCGGTTCGATCTTGTACCCGTTGGGCAGACACGAGGCCTTCCAACGGAAGTCCGCGGGGTAGTGCAGACGACGCGCGTCCACGCTGGCCTTGATGCCCTTGCCCGCGTTGATCCACTGGGCCAGGGTGAACGGCTTGAACGTGGAGCCCACCTGGAACCCACCGGCACCGCCCATGGAGCTGTCCACGTTGAAGTTGTACGTCGTGTTGGAGGTGCCCTCCGCGGCGGAGTAGTTGGTGTTCTGCGCCATGGACACGATGTGACCGTTGCGCGGCTCCAGGGAGACCAACGCCGTGGAGACGTTGTCCGGGTTGTCGTCCTTGGGCTGGGTCGCGTTCACCTGGGTGTCCGCGGCCCGCTGGGCCTTGGGATCCAGGGTGGTGGTGATCGTCAGACCACCGCGCTGCAGCGTGGCCAGGCGCTCCTCCGGCGTGGCACCGAACGAGTTGGACTGCATGACCTGGTTCTCCACGTAGTCACAGAAGTAGGGAGCGGTCCGCGCGGCCGAGCACCCGGAACTCGTGGGGTGGATGTCCAGGTTCAGGGGCTCGCGGGCCGCCTGGTCCGCTTGCTGCTGCGTGATCGCGCCGGTCTGCACCATGGTGTCCAGCACCACGTTGCGCCGCTGCACCGAGGCCTCCGGGTTGACCTGCGGATCGTAGTAGTTGGGGGACTGCACCATGCCCGCGAGCGTGGCGGCCTGCGCGATGCTCAGCTGGGAGGCCGGGATGCCCCAGTAGTACTCGGAGGCCGCCTGCACACCGTAGTTCTGCCCGCCGAAGAGCACGATGTTGAGGTAGCCCTCCAGGATCTCGTCCTTGGACTTCTCCTGCTCCATGGACAGCGCGAGCTTGATTTCCTTGATCTTATCCACGATGCCCTTGTCCGCACCGATGGTGCTGGCCTGCTCGCCGGCCCGGACCTGCTGATCGATGATCAGGTTGTTCACGTACTGCTGCGTGACGGTGGAGGCACCCTGGCGGTTGCTGGGGCGCAACACGTTATTGCCCATGGCACGCACGATGCCCCAGGGGTCCACACCGCCGTGGTCGTAGAAGTCGCGGTCCTCGATGGACAGCAGCGCCTTCTTCATGTTGGGGGAGATCTGGTTCAGGGAGACCGGTTCCCGGTTCTGCGCGAAGAACGTGGCGATCTCGGAACCGTCCTTGGCCACCACGGTGGAGGAACGGGAGAGGGGGCCCATTTCCATGTCCGCGGGAAGGGACTTGAACCAGCCGATGGACGCGTTGGCGGCCAGTCCGGCGGCCGCGGCGGGGGGAACGAGGAGTCCGGCCGCCACCACCCCGGCAACCACCGACACGGCGATGAACGCCACGATGTTGCCCAGTACCGAGGTGGGCTCGGAGCCCGAGTTGTTGCGTGATGCCATTGGGCCAGTCTATAGGCCGGGTCCTGTGCGAATCGTGTACCGGTGAGGGGGGCACACGGCCCGCGAACCTCGTGCGGGAACGCTCCCGGCGCGCTGCGGGGGGCGGGACCAGTAGTGTGGTGGCCATGACCACATGGGAATACGCCACCGTTCCGTTGATGATCCACGCCACCAAGCAGATCCTGGACAACTGGGGTGAGGACGGCTGGGAGCTCGTGACCGTCCTGCCCGGCACGCAGGCCGCGGACACCCCCGCGGGCAACGTGAACGCCCCCGTCCAGACCAACCCGATCGCCTACTTCAAGCGGCCCAAGAACTGACCCGCGGGGAAGAGGACATCATGGACAAGAGCTACGAAGACCGGCTCGCGCAGCTGGGTCTGGAACTGCCGAGCGTGGCCCGGCCGCTCGCGGCCTACGCCCCGGCCGTGGTGAGCGGGAAGCACGTCTACACCGCAGGCCAGCTGCCGCTGGTGTCCGGGTCACTACTCGAGACCGGCGTGGTGAGCGATTCCGGCGCCGAGGGGACCGTGTCCCCGGAACGGGCCGCCGAGCTCGCCGAACGCTGCGCGCTCAACGCCCTGGCCGCGGTGAAGGCCCAGATCGAGGACCTGGACCGGATCCAACGCATCGTCAAGGTCACGGGTTTCGTGGCCTCCGCGACCGACTTCTACGGTCAGCCCGCCGTGGTGGACGGCGCGTCCACCCTGCTGGGCCGGGTGTTCGGGGACGCCGGCGTGCATGCCCGCTCCGCCGTGGGTGTCAGCGTGTTGCCGCTGAACTCCCCGGTGGAGGTCGAACTGATCGTCGAGTTCCACTGACGATGAGCGGGGGCCGCGGGAACGAACGCATCTTCGCGGTGCCCCGCGCCTATTCCACGGCCGCCCGGGCCTGGATGGAACGAGGGTTGGGGTTGCACGGTTCCGCCCCCCGCCACGGCGCCGCCACCGTGTTCGTGCGGGACGGCGAGCACGGCGTGGAGACCCTCATGCTCCACCGCCCGGGCCGCCAGTCCATGGGCACGCTCTCGTTCCCCGGCGGGGTGTGCGAGACCAGCGACGACGAACCCCTGGACTGGCACGGCCCCACCCCCGCGCAGTGGGCCCACAAGGTGCTCTCGGAGGACATCGGCCGCACGCGCCGCAGCGTGGTGGCCGCCGCGCGCAAGGTGTTCGTGGAGACCGGGATCCTGCTCGCGGGAACCCCGGGTCACGGTGTCGCCGAGAGCGTGGACGGCGCGGACTGGATGACCTCGCGGGAACGGCTGGCAGCAGAGGAGTTCTCCTTCGCGGACCTGCTGGCCAAGCGCAGTCTCACGTTCCACAGCGAATGCCTCCGGCCGCTGTCCCACTGGATCACCTCGGACTTCATCCACCAGCGCGTGGACCTGCAGTTTTATTCGGCGGCCGTTCCCGTGGGCCAGCGACCCGTGCCGCTGGCCACGCAGCGCGGTATGGCGTGGCTCGATTGGGTGGACGCGCGCGCCCTGTTCGAGGACCCGTGGTCCACACCGGTGCCGGAGCTGTTCCGGCGCCAGTCGGAGGAAGCCAGCCTCACCGACGACCCCTGGCACTTCGACCTCAACGAGCTCACGACCCCCGGGGTGCAGTGCGCCCTCGAGGCGGTTGCGCACGCCGGCTCGGCGGTGGCGTTCCTCGCGGCCCGGCGGGACCTGCGGGTCAAGAGTCCCCGACTGGATCTGCGCGACGGCGAACCCGTCCTCGTCCTGGACGAGTGACCTCCCGGGTGGGTCGCGTCCCGCGCGCCCTCACGCACCCCTCACGCATCCCGTGTGAAAGGCGACGGCGCCCGTGGCGGGTGCCACGAGCGCCGTCGGCGGAAGAACCGGCGTCAGCGGGAGCGCTGCTTGAGGCGCTGCAGGTCCAGGATGACCACGGCGCGCGCCTCGAGGCGGATCCAACCGCGCTGGACGAACTCGGCCAGGGCCTTGTTCACGGTCTCGCGAGAGGCACCCACGAGCTGGGCGAGTTCCTCCTGGGTGAGCTCGTGCGCCACCAGGATGCCGTCCGTGGCGGGGCGGCCGAACCGGTCCGCGAGGTCCAGCAGGGCCTTGGCCACGCGGCCGGGGACGTCCGAGAACACTAGGTCCGCGAGGTTCTCGTTGGTGCGGCGCAGGCGCCGGCCGCGCGCCTGCAGCAGCTGCGCGGAGACCTCGGGGGAGCGCTGGATGACCTTGCGCAGGTTCTCGTGCTTGAGCCCGTCCAGACGGGTCTCGGACACGGCGGTCGCAGAGGTGGAGCGGGGGCTGGGGTCGAACAGGGCCATCTCGCCGAAGATCTCACCGGGACCCATGACGGCCACGAGGTTCTCGCGACCGTCGCTCGCGGTGCGCCCAAGCTTCATCTTGCCGGAGACGATGAAGTAGAGCTGGTCCCCCGGATCACCCTCGTAGAACAGGGTGGCACCGCGGGAGAGGTTCACCTCGGTGATCTCCTCGGTCAGAGCGGCGAACGCCTCATCGTCCAAGGAAGCGAACAGCGGAGCGCGGCGTAGGACGTCTGTATCCAAGGTAAAACTCCTCACGGATTGCGGATGAGCCCGGACAGGGGCACATGATCTGAGTACGTTCCATCGTAACGAATTTCACACCGCCCGGGTCCACCCCGCTGGTTATGCCCGGTGTGAACGCGCTGCGAGTTCCGGGTGTTCCCGCTCGTGTTCATCCACCGTTCACGATCCACGATTTACCCAGCCCCCCACCGTATGCTCGGCTGAGCACGCACCCGATCCCCGCGTGTTCCCCCTCCGTGAGGACTTCGATGACCCTGTCCCTGAACATCCTGGACGTGCTGCTGATCGTGGCGCTGGTGGCGTATCTCGTCGCAGGGCTGAGCCGAGGGTTCTTCCGCTCGTTCGCGTCCCTCGTGGGGCTAGTGCTCGGCGCCGTGGTGGCGTTCTGGGCCGGCCCCGTGGTGTCCGCGTACGTCTCGGACGAATGGCGGATCCCGGCCGTGCTGCTCACCGTCCTCGTGGCCCTGGCCCTGGGTCAGTGGCTGGGGTCGATCGCGGGTAATGCCCTCGCGCGGATCACCGAGAGGACGGGACTGGGGATCCTGGACCGCGTGGGCGGCGGGGTGCTCAACGTGGTCGTGGCCGCCCTGGTCATGGGGCTCGTGGGTTCGCTCGTGGGTCAGCTGGGCCTTCCCGCACTGTCCCAACAGGTCGCGTCCTCGCAGGTGCTGCGCGGTATCGAGCGGGTCACCCCGGAGCCCGTGCGCCAGGCCATGACACAGACCCGCAACGCGATCAGCGGCGCCCAGGGCATCCGGCAGCTGGACGAACTGCTCTTCCCGTCCCAGGCCGCCCCGGACCCCACGGACACCCCGGACACCCAGAGCGTCGCGGACGCGGGCCAGTCCGTGGTCCAGGTTTACGGCACGGCCGCCCAGTGCGCCCAGAACCAGACGGGTTCGGGATTCGTGGCGCAGCCCGGCACGGTGGTTACCAACGCCCACGTGGTCGCGGGCGTGGACCAGCCCGTGGTCCAGACGCGCGACGGTCGCGTCTACCGCGCGCAGGCCGTGCAGTACGACGCCGCGTCCGACCTCGCGGTGCTGCGCGTCCCCGATCTGCCCGAGGCACCCCTGGCCCTGCAGGGTTCGGTGACGAGCGGACAGACCGTGTCCTTCGCGGGCTACCCGCTGGGCGGTCCCTATACGCTGCGCCCGGCCACGATCCAGGGTCAGGCGGTGGCCCCCGTGCAGAACGTGACCACGGGGCAGACCCAGACCCGCAGCATCATCCAGATCGCGGGCAACGTGGAGCAGGGCAACTCGGGCGGTCCGCTGCTCAACGCGGACGGTGAGGTCGTGGGCGTGGTCTTCGCCAAGGCCGTCACGGACCAGGTGGGGTATGCGATCCCCGTGGCTCGTGTCACCGAGATCCTCGCCGCGGCGGGGGACTCCACGGAGTCCGTCCCCACGGGTCAGTGCGTGGTGTCCTGAGCGGACATCCTGTCGGTAGCAGCTGAACACCGACAAGCAGCGGCTGAGCACCGATGACCGGCGGTCGAGCACGGACGAGCGGTGGCCGGGTACCGAGTGCGCCAGCAGGGAGGCGCGGTCCGGGGCCAAGAACGCATTCAGGGGATCACGCAGCGGGCGCAGGTCGTACACGTCGTAAAGGTACTGCGGTTGCCACAGGGCAGTGACGAACCAGTCCTCGTCCGCCATGCGCCGGTCGACCGTGTCGATGATGGCCCGCGGGTCACCGATCTCCTGGCGCCACCCCAGCGCAGCCAGTCCGTAGGCCCCGATGAGTTTCTCGGAGCGCATGGTAGACCGGTCCCGGGAATGGTCCCCTGCACGGTGAGCGTGGTCATCCGCTCGGCCACCTCGGGCCTGGCCAGTTCCTCGAGGGACGAGACCAGTTCCTCCGGGACATGGGCCGGAATGCCCAGGAGAACATGCACCCCTCGTAGAGCACCGCGGCTTCCACGCACGTGTCCTTGACCTGCTCCCAGTACACCTCGTGGCCGCCGGGCAACCACGCATCGGCGAAGAGCTCTACGTCCCCGGCGGCGGCCACATGGTGGAAGGACTCGTCGATGCGCCTGTGGACCAGGAGCACACCGGACCGTGGATCTGCTGCGGTGATGGGTGCGTCCTAACTCTCGATGTTCTTACCCAGTTCGTTGGCGATCACCTGCACGCCCAGTTCGTACCCCAGGACACCGGCACCGGCGATCACGGCCGTGGCTTGCGGTGACACGAAGGACGTGTGCCGGAAGGCCTCCCGGCGGTGCACGTTGGAGATGTGCACCTCCACGATCGGCATCTCGCACATCTCCAGGGCGTCGTGCAGGGCCACGGAGTAGTGGGTCAGCGCCGCGGGATTGATCACGATCCCGCACGCCTCGGTGCGCGCCCGCTGGATCCAGTCCACGAGCTGCCCCTCATAGTTGGACTGCTCGAACACCACGTCCAGCCCGTACGACTGCGCGCGGACGCGCACATTGCGTTCGACGTCCGCAAGGGTCGTGTGCCCGTAGATCTCGGGCTTGCGGGTGCCCAGGGTGTTGAGATTGGGCCCATTCAGGACGTGGATCGGCAGCTCACTCATGGCTCCATTCAACAACACGGTCACGTGGAGCGACACGGCACCTCCGAACAAGGCGGCGCCGACCAACAGTGCGGCACCGACGAACAGTGCGGCGTCGTCGAACACCCTGACAACACCGGACGACGCCGCCACGATGACCTCTTCACGCGAGGCACCGCAGCGGCGTCGTGCGCCGGGGCCGGGGTTACTTCTGGCCGAGCGAGTCCACGATCTGCTGCATGACCGTCTGGTCCGCGAGCGTGGAGACGTCACCCACGGGACGGTCCTCGGCGACGTCCTTGAGCAGACGGCGCATGATCTTGCCCGAGCGGGTCTTGGGCAGCTCGGGGACGATCAAGACCTTCTTGGGCTTGGCGATCGGGGAGATCTCCCGGCCCACGTGCGCGCGGATCTCCTCGGCGAGCTCGGCGGCGTCCCGGTTCTCGGCGGTGGCCTGGTCCGAGAGGATCACGAAGGCGAAAACCGCCTGGCCCGTGGTCTCGTCCTGGGCGCCCACCACGGCAGCCTCGGCCACGGACGGATGGGAGACCAGCGCGGACTCGATCTCGGGGGTGGACAGGCGGTGGCCGGAGACGTTCATGACGTCGTCCACGCGACCCAGGATCCAGACGTCCCCGTCCGCGTCCCGCTTGGCGCCGTCGCCGGCGAAGTACTTGTCACCGAACTGGCCCCAATAGGTGTTGACGAAACGGTCGTCGTCCCCCCAGATGGTGCGCAGCATGGACGGCCACGGCTTGCGGACCACCAGGAAACCGTCGGTCTCGTTGGGCAGGGAGTTGCCGGCGTCGTCCACGACGTCCACCGCGATCCCCGGCAGCGGGACCTGCGCGGAACCGGGCTTGGCGTGGGTGACCCCGGGCAGCGGGGAGATCATGATCGCGCCGGTCTCGGTCTGCCACCACGTGTCCACGATGGGGCAGCGCTCGCCGCCGATCACACGGTGGAACCAGGTCCAGGCCTCGGGATTGATGGCCTCGCCCACGGTGCCCAGCAAGCGCAGCGAGCTGAGGTCCCACTCGCCGGGGATCTCCTCACCCCACTTCATCATGGTGCGGATGGCGGTGGGGGACGTGTAGAGGATGCTCACGCCGTACTTCTGCACGATCTCCCAGAACCGGCCGCGGTGCGGGGAGTCCGGGGTGCCCTCGTAGATCACCTGGGTGGCGCCGTTCACGAGCGGCCCGTAAGTGATGTAGGTGTGGCCCGTGACCCACCCGACGTCCGCGGTGCACCAGTAGACGTCCGTCTCCGGCTTGAGGTCGAACACGTTCTTGTGGGTGAACGCCGCCTGGGTGAGGTAGCCGCCGGTGGTGTGCAGGATGCCCTTGGGCTTGCCGGTGGTGCCGGAGGTGTAGAGGATGAACAGCGGATCCTCGGCGTTCTGCTCCGAGGGCGTGTGCTCGGTGGAGGCGTTCTCGGTGACCTCGTGCCACCACACGTCACGGCCGTCCTGGAACGCGACGTCCTCGCCGTTGCGCTTGACCACCACCACGTGTTGGACGGAGCTCCCGCCCTTCTCCAGGGCGGCGTCCACGGCGGGCTTGAGCGTCGTGGGCTTGCCGCGGCGGTAGGAGCCGTCCGCGGTGACCACGAGCTTGGCCTCGCCGTCCTCGATGCGCGAGCGCAGGGCGTCCGCGGAGAAGCCGCCGAAGACCACCGAGTGGATCGCTCCGATGCGCGCGCACGCGAGCATGGTGACCACGGCCTCCGCGATCATGGGCAGGTACACGGCCACGCGGTCGCCCTTGCCCACGCCGAGCGCCTCGAACGCGTTCGCGGCCTTGGAGACCTCGTCCTTGAGCTGCGCGTACGTGTAGGACGCACTGTCCCCGGGCTCGCCCTCGAAGTACAGGGCCACGCGGTCCCCGTTGCCGGCCTCCACGTGGCGGTCCACGGCGTTGTACGCGGCGTTCAGGGTGCCGTCCTGGAACCACTTGGCGAACGGCGGGTTGGACCAGTCCAATACCTCGGTGAACGGGGTGGACCACGTCAGCAGCTCGCGGGCCTGGTCCGCCCAGAACTCCTCACCCTGCTCCTCGGCCTGCGTGTACAGCTCCGCGGTGGCGTTGGCCTGGGTGGCGAACTCCTCGCTGGGTGCGTAGGTCTTCGACTGGGATGCTGCGGATTCCGGGGACATGGTGCTCCTTACCTGGGCCGTCTCGTGCCGCTCGCGGGCACGTGGTTCAGTTCACATTCTTGTTCTCCAGCGTAGTCGAGGTTCCCGCCCGTGCTCGATCCATGGCGGCCGGTGTCGCGCGCACCGTCACGGCGGCCGCGCGGTTTGACCCCCGCCACGGCGGCCACCATGATCGAGGACATGGACTCCCCGGCCGCCGCTGCCCACGTGCGCTTCGTGCCCCCGCGTCAGGCCGAGCAGGCGGCCGCGCGGCGTCGTCGTACCGGGGGCGAAACGCGGTTGGCAACGACGCGGCGCGCGCGGCGAATCCAGCGCGAGCTCGCGCGCAGCTATCCGTACGCCGTGGCGGAATTGGATTTCGACGACGCGTGGCAGCTGCTCGTGGCCACGGTGCTCTCCGCGCAGACCACCGACGTGCGCGTCAACTCGGTAACGCCGGGGCTGTTCGCCGCATACCCCGGGCCTTGGGAGCTGGCCGAGGCGCCGGCCGAGGACGTCGAGGAACGGGTGCGCTCGCTCGGGTTCTACCGGTCCAAGGCGCGTTCCATCCAGGGGCTGGCCACTCGGATCGTGGACGAGTACGACGGCCGCGTCCCGGGTACGCTCGCCGAGCTCGTGACCCTGCCCGGCGTGGGGCGCAAGACCGCGAACGTGGTGCTCGGCAATGCGTTCGGGGTCCCCGGGATCACGGTGGACACGCATTTCGGCAGGCTCGCGCGCCGCTTCGGCTGGACCGACCAGGAGGACCCTGTCAAGGTCGAGACGGACGTGGCCGCCCTGTTCCCGCCTGCGGTGTGGACCGAGCTGTCCCACGAACTGATCTACCACGGGCGGCGGATGTGCCACGCGCGCAAACCAGCGTGTGGAGTGTGTCCGGTCGCGGATCTGTGCCCCTCCTACGGCACGGGCCCCACCGATCCACTGGCCGCCCGGAAACTGTTGGCCTACGAACTCGCCCCGGGCCGCGAGGAGCTGCTCGCGGGCTTCCTGGCCGGGCGCACGCGCCGCGAACTGCGCGCCGACGGACACACCCTCGGCGCGTGAAAGGACTTCGCATGACCCCCACCGACCCTCACGGGGCCGACCCCCGTGATCAGCTCGTGGAGCTCGCCCGGCACGGTAATTCCGTGATCATGCACGACCGCGAACCGTGGCGGATCGGCGAGCTGGACGAGAACCATCGGCACTCCGCGGTGCTCATCCTCTTCGGCGCGCTGGACGCCGTGCCCTCGCACTACGCCGAGCACACGGACGGGCCGGGACGTGACCTGGACGTGCTGCTCGTCCAGCGCGCCGCGACCCTGCGTGCCCACCCCGGCCAGGTCGCCTTCCCGGGCGGGCGCCTCGATCCGCCCGACGGCGAACCCGGCACCTTCCTGGACGTGCCCGGCGGGCGCGTGAGCGCACCCCATGTCCGGGCGGCACTGCGGGAGGCCCACGAGGAGACCGGGGTGGACCCGGACGGCGTGGAGGTCCTCGGTGCACTGCACCCCGTGCCGCTGCCCGTGAGCAACCACCTGGTTACGCCCGTGATCGGCTGGTGGCGCAGTCCGTCCCCCGTGGACGTGGTGGACCACGCCGAGTCCTCCCTGGTGTTCCGGGTGCCGGTGCTGGACCTGATCAACCCCGCCTACCGGTACTACGCGACCGTGACCCGCGGGCAGCACACCTACGAGTCCCCGGCGTTCGACGTGCGCGTGGCGGGCGTGGCCGAGCCCATCACCGTGTGGGGGTTCACCGGCGTCATCATCGACCGCGTGCTCGACTGGCTCGGCTGGTCCGTGGAGTGGGACCGCTCGATCAAGCGCCCCGCGCCGAGGTTCGGGCCGAAGGCGTAACCCTTTCAGCGCCGTTCACCCTCGGTCCCCGTCGAGGCGCATGGTGCGGACGGTCCGCGAGGTCACCAGCAGGACGCTATTCAGGAGCGGGACGTCTCAGCGTAATGCCGGTGCGCGCAGCCGCGGTCACTTCGCATCCGCGTACGACGTCACCACCGTCGTGGCCACCGGGACCGCCACGGGTACTCTGCCGAACACCGTGATCACCGCTTGTTCGGCCGCCTGCGTCACGAGGTCCCGCACCCGGGGCGCATGCTGCTCGGCACAGTGGACCATGACCTCGTCGTGCAGGAAGAACACGAGCTGTGCGTCCAGGCCGGCGTCGTGCAGACCCTGTCGGATGTGTCCCAACCACGCGAGCGCCCACTCGGCGGCCGAGCCCTGGACCACGAAGTTCCGGGAGAACCGGCCGTGACCGCGCGCGGCCTGGGTGGCCCGGCGCTCGCCGGCCTGGGTGGCCGTGGCGCGCTGCACCTCAAACCATTCCGCCCCGGGAACGGGTGACCAGCGGCCCAGGTAGGTGCAGACCTGGTGCCCCAGCTCGCCCACGCGCGCGGCGTGTTCCACGTAACCCACGGCGCGCGGGAACATCCGGGCCAGGTGAGGCATGAACCGCCCGCCGGCCCCGGACGTCGCACCGTACATCGCGCCCAGCAGCGCGAGCTTCGCGTGCGCCCGCTCCTTGAGTTCCGAACCGCGTGCCTCGCCCTGTAGTGCGATGGACTCGTAGAGGTCACGGTCGCGCGACGCCTCGGCCAGAGCGTCGTCGCGCGCGAGGATGGCCAGCACGCGCGGCTCGAGCTGGGCGGCGTCGGCCACGACGAGCGCGCGGCCGGGATCCGCGCGCACGGCGCCGCGGATGTACTTGGGGATCTGCAGCGCACCGCCGCCGCGCGCGGCCCATCGTCCGGTCACGACGCCGCCCACGACGTACTCGGGGTGGAAGCGCTCCTCCCGCACCCATGTGTCCAACCAGTGCCACCCGGTCGCGGAGAAGACCCGGGAGAGTTTCTTGTACTCGAGCACCGGTTCCACGATGGCCACGCGCTGCTCCTGCGGCCGGCCGTTGACGAGGGCCCAGTCCCGCAGTTTCCACGCGCGCGTGGTGTCCACGTCCACCCCGGCGTTGCGCAGGGCCTTGAGCAGCTCCACGGGGGAGTCCGGGTTGAGGGTGGGGGCGTCGAGCACGTCACGTACCCGCCGGGCGAGTTCTTGCATGCGCGCGGGCCGCTCCTCACCGACCGGACGGGGGCCGAGCAGCTCCTCGAGGATCTCCTCGTGGGCCCGGGGGCTCCAGGGGACGCCGTGGTGGCGCATGTCCGCGGCCACCAACGCGCCCTGGGACTCGAGGGCCAGCAGGCGTTCGATCCGCCGGGGATAGCGCGCGGTCTCGCACGCCCGGTTCTGCGCGGCGAGCTCCGCGATCAACTCGTCCGTCCCGTGCCCGCGCTGCTCGACGACGGCGAACAGCGACCCCTGGCTGCTCGGTTCGGCCGGGGCGCGCGGACCGGCCACGCGGCGCGGGTCCGCGGGTTCGATCACGGGACGGTAGTCGAGTGGGCGGGGTTCGTCCGAGGTGGGATCGGGTGCGCCGGATCCGGGGGCGGTCGCGGCCGTGGCAAGGATCGTGGCGCACAGTCCCAGGTCCCGGCAGCGGGTCACCCACACGCCCGCGGCGAGCAGCAGTGCGGCGGGGACGGAGGTCTCGAGCCACGTCCACACGGGAGGCACCACGCCCGCGGCACGTGCCGCGTTCTCGCGCCGGGCGACCTCGAAGGCGAGGCCCTCGTCCGTGACGGTGTGCGGCTCCCCGGCGGGCTTGCCGTTCGCGGAGACCACCCGCAACACCCAGGACCCGGGCTCTGCGGCGGCCACCACGATGTGCATGCTCCCAGTATGGGGCGTGGATCGGGTACACCCGGGCCCCCTGGCGGAGCCGCGCGGGATAGGCGTAGCGACCTGCATCACAGAGACCTAGTGACAATTGAATACGCGCTACTTCGAGAAGTGACATGAACGTTCACAACGAGGTGATGGATCCGGAACGAACGGGACTGGGTGAACCTCATCCCGTGCAGATGATCAGTCCCAGCGGCGAGCGTCTGTCCCCGAACGGATACGAGCTCGATACCCTCGAGATTACCGACCTGATGACCATGTACCGATCCATGGTCCTGTTACGCAGATTCGACCAGGAGGCCACGGCTCTCCAGCACCAGGGCGAGCTGGGACCGCGGCCCAGGCACCCGGGGCCGAGAACACCACCATGACCCTGGCCGCTGCCATCAACCGGGGACTGCGCAAGGCCCTCGAGGACGATCCCAGGGTCGTGCTGTTCGGGGAGGACATCGGCGTGCTGGGCGGGGTCTTCCTCATCACGGACGGACTGCAGAAGGACTTCGGCGACCAGCGGGTCATCCATGCTCCTCTCGCGGAAGCGGGCACCGTGGTGACCTCCGTGCGCAAGACGGGTCGTCTCGTGATCGTCCATGAAGCGCCCACGAGTTTCGGTGAGGGCGCTGAGATCGCCGCGCGGGTCGGGGAGAAATGCTTCTACGACCTCGAGGCACCCGTGATCCGCGTGGGCGGGTTCCACACCCCGTACCCGGCGTCGCGTTCCGAGCACCACGACTTGCCCGACGTGGACAGAATCCTCGACGGGATCGACCGGGCTGTCGAGTATTGAGGAGGAGATCATGAATACAGCCCAGTTCAAGCTCCCCGACGTCGGCGAGGGCCTCACGGAAGCGGACATCCTGACCTGGAAAGTCGCCGCCGGTGACGCCGTGAAGGTCAACCAGGTGATCGTGGAGATCGAGACCGCCAAGCCGGTCGTGGAACTGCCGTGTCCCACCGCGGGATCGGTGGCGGCGCTGCTCGCCCCCGAGGGAGCCACGGTGGAGGTGGGGACGCCCATCATCGACATCGTGGCCGAGGACGCCGGGGTGAATCTCGCCGCGCTGACCGGAACGGGTGCGGCCGGCGAGGTCACCCGCAAGGACCTCGCGCAGCACCTGGTAGGCACCGGTGGTCTCCCGGAGGTCGCGCCGACGACGTCGCCCGGCGCCCCGGAGGGCGACGAGACGTGGACCATCCCGTTGAAGGGCGTCCGCAGGGCCACGGCGCAGGCGATGGTGGCTTCTGCGTTCACCGCGCCGCACGTCACCGAGTTCCTGGACGTGGACGTCACGCGCACCATGGAGCTCGTGGCGCGCAGCCGCGGTGCGGAGGGATACGCCCGGGTCAACCCCCTGGCCGTGCTCTCGCGGGCCATGTGCTGGGCCCTGCACCGGACTCCGGAGCTCAACGCCTCGCTGCAGGGTGAGCAGATCTCGGTCTCTCGCCGCGTGCACCTGGGGATCGCCACGGCCACGGACCGCGGTCTCATGGTCCCCGTGGTCCCGGACACGCACGCGCTGTCCGCGGGCGAGCTCGCGCTGCGGATCCGCGTGGGAGACTCGGGGCCATGAGTGCTGAGCCGACTGAGACCCACGACGTCCCCTGGGCCATGCAACTAGTGGTGTACCGGGATCGTGGGCGCCCCGCACGGGAGGTGGACGTCGCGGAAGCGGCGGCGCGCGCCGTCGTGATGCTGCTGGGCGACGAACGCAGCGCCCCGGGTGGGCCATGGCACGAGGCCGTGCGAACGTGGCGGGACGTGCAGATCCGCAAACTTGTGCGGCGCGCGGACGGCAAGCGCTGGGAGGACGTGCAGGCGTTACCCGGGGTCACGGTGGCGCAGAAGGCGCCGACTACGGCAGCGGACGAGCACGGCACCGCGGCCGTGAGGGCATTCGTGCCCGCACCCGTGCAGCCCCTGCCCAAGCAACTGCACAAGCTGCAGGTGTCCGGCACGCAATTCCCGGCCGTCGGGGCCTCGGCCACGCAGAATGCCGTGGTCACCGTGGAGGTGGCCCCGGGACTCGGGATCTCGAGCGGCAAGCTCGCGGCGCAGTGTGGGCACGCCGCGCAGCTCGCGTGGGAGGCCATGCCCGAAGCAGTGCGGGAACGCTGGCGCGTGGACGACTACCGGGTGCGCGTGGAGTTCCCCTCGCGGGAGGAGTGGGACGGGGTCCAGAGGCCGGTCACGGTCACGGACGCGGGGTTGACCGAGCTGGACGGCCCCACCGACACCACCCGGGCGTGGTGGGTGGAACCCGCCTGAGCGGCGGCTCAGCTGAGAGCCGGGCCTCATGGGGCATGCACCGCGCCCGGTCGGGCGGTGCTCAGGTCACGCTCGTGTGCGTGCGCTCGGCCTCCCGTGCCACGCCGCGGAACAGCAGGGACAGGTTTCCTTCGCTCCGGGCGCGACCCAACAGTTCCAGTGGCATCCGAGGACGCGAAGTCGCCACGATCTGCGACGCGGTCTCCGAGACGGGTCGCAAGACGAATCGGACGCGCGCGCCCCACGACGAGAACGTGATTCCCACCGAGATCCGCCCGCCCTGCGCATCGAGTTCTCGCAAGCCCAGTTTCGCGTGCTGGGCGCAGGCACGCTCGACCAGTCTCGGAAGTTCGGAGACGGGCACCGGTACCGTGAGTTTCCCTTGGCCGCGGGCACCGTATGAGGTGATGATGTAGTCCTCGCCCCGCTCGGTCTGCGGGCGCAGAGCGAAGAACCCGGGGATGATGACGGCCAGGAGAAGCAGAGCCACCACTATGATGCTGACCCGGCCCCAGTGGAACACCCAGAGCAGCAGGGCGAGCACCAGCAGGCAATAGAGCACATTCAGGATCAGCGCCGCGACGGCCGATGTTCGTGTCACAGGGTTGAGGTCCATCAGGTCATGGTGGCACTTCCCCGGACAGCTGCGCACCACCGGTTACCGTCCCGTAATACTCGGCGAGCACGCACGACGGGAGGCAACCCTCCGTCCCCGCGGCGGGCGATCTGCACAGCACCCGGCGCGCCGCGGCGGGTGCCCGCAACGCTGCACAGTGCGGGCCAGCGGGCGCGGAACGTGGGTGTCACCGGCCAGGTTGGTGCCATGAACACCGCATCCATCACGGCTCCCGTCGACCCTCCGGGTGCCTCGCGTCGAGCCCGCCGCGCGGCCAGTCGGTCTTACGCAGCCTTTGACAGTGGCCATGGCGATCAGGGGTGTGGTCCGCTCCCTGCCGGGCCGGTCCCTGCGGATCGCGAGTCCCCGATCGCGGCGCGCTCGCGGGTCAGCGCAGCGGGGGGACGTGCACCGATGGGAAGCACGGCGACGGGCAGCGCGGCATCGGGTGGTGTCGCCGCGGGCAGTGCCTCGGCGGGCAGTTCGCTGGCCTGCACCGAGTTGCACGGGACCCGCGGCGTGCAGTTGCTCAGCACCACCCCTGACCTCGTGGAGGCCGTTGAGGCCGTGTGTATCGGCGCCGGGGTTGCGCTCAGGGTGACGGACGACGGTGCGGGGGCGCGAGCGGCGTCGTCGGACGTCGTGCTCGTGGATGCCGCCTGGGCCGGGGACGTCGTACCCCGCGGGGCGGTGGTCGTGGCGCTCACCGAACACGCCGACGCGTGGGACACCGCGGTGAGGTTCGGGGCGTCCGCCGTGGTGGTGTTACCGCACGCGGCCGCGTGGCTCGCGGACATGATCTCCCGCTCGTCCGATTCCGAACTGCCACGCACGACCGGGCGGGTGTACGGCGTCGTCGGCGCTACCGGGGGAGTGGGCGCGTCCACGGTGGCGTGCTGGCTCGCGGGGCACTTCGCGGCCCGGGGGGTGGACACCGCGCTCGTGGACGGTGACCCCCTGGGCGCGGGCCTCGATCTCGCGCTGGGGGAGGAAACCGCCGACGGGCTGCGGTGGCCCGAGCTCAATCAGTTCTCGGGCACCGTGGCGGCCGATCAACTGTGGGCGGCCATGCCGCGCCTGGATGCCCTGCGGTACCTCTCATGGGATCGCCACGCGAGCCTAGCGCACACCGTTCCGATGGCCACAGTGATCGCCGCGCTGCGTGGCGCCGCTGCGGTCCAGGTGGTGGATCTGTGCCGCTCGGACCTCGAACGGCAAGCGCGCTGGTGCGATGCCGTGCTGGTCCTGGCTTCCCGCACCGTGCGCGGGATCCTGGCCGCGGAACACACGGTGCGGCGTTGCGCACCCGTTCCCGTGGTGAGTGCGGTGTGCGGGGTCAACGTCGCGGACGTGGATCCCCCGGTCGTGGCCGAGGCCACCGGCGTGCCGTGCGTCGCGGCCGTTGCGTTCGACGCTCGCGTGCCCCAGCACCTCGACGATGGCACCGTCCTACGTCGCGGCCGGCACACCCGCCACGCGAAGACCGTGGCGCAGATCGCCCGGGCATTGGAGGAGCTGTCATGACGGTCTCATGCACGGTATCCCACGATCACGACGCCGCCCGGCCCGGTCCGCGCGACGCGTCGGGGTCGGAAGTAGTCGACCACACTGCAACCCGGTCCGGCCCGTGCGTCACGCCAGGACCGGAAGCTGCCGCGCACGACGCCGCGTTCGTGGACCAGGTGCGCGAACGCCTCCTGGTCGAGGGCGGTCCGGTCACCGACACCAGGATCGCCAAGGCCGTGCGGGAGACGGGCCGGGTGCTCGGGGCCGTCGGCTCCGTCCGGGCCGCCCAGCACGTCAAGGCGCAATTGACCGGGCTCGGGCCGTTGGAGCCACTACTGCCGGCGACCGGACTGAGCGACGTCTACGTCAACGGCCACGAGAACGTCTTCGTGGAGACCCACGACGGGATCCAGCGTGTCACGAGCCCGTTCACGTCCGAGGCGCACGTGCGTGCGCTCGCGGTGCGGCTCGTGACCGCGGCCGGGCGAAGGCTGGACGACGGCCACCCGTGCGTGGACGTGCAGACCGCCACCGGGCTACGGGTGCATGCCGTGATCCCGCCAGTGTCCACGTCGGGGACACTGCTGTCCATCCGTTTCCGGGCTCCGCAGCGGCTGTCGCTCGCGGATCTGGTGCATTCCGGGACCGTGCACCCGTTCCTCGCGGACGTCCTCACGGATGCCGTGGCCGCACGGGCGAATCTCATGATCAGCGGCGCCACCGGTTCCGGAAAGACCACCGTGCTGTCCGCGCTACTGTCCCAGTGCGCGCCGGGACAGCGCCTCGTGCTCGTGGAGGACGCCGCGGAGCTGAACCCCGATCATCCCCACGTGGTCGGCATGCAGTCCCGGCAGGAGAACGTGGAGGGGGCCGGTTCCGTGGACCTCACGGACCTGGTCCGGCAAGCGTTGCGGATGCGCCCTGATTGGCTCGTGGTGGGGGAATGCCGTGGCGCGGAGGTCCGCGAGTTGCTGACCGCCCTGAACACGGGGCACTCCGGTGCGGGAACCGTGCACGCGAACTCCGCGCGGGCGGTTCCGGCCCGGCTCGCCGCCCTGGGGTCCCTCGCGGGACTCAGCCGTAGCGCCGTGGATCTGCAGGCTGCCAACGCGCTGGACCTCGTGGCCCACGTGAGCCGCACCCCCGCCGGACGCAGGCTGGATTCCCTGTGCACTCTCCACCTCGAGGACGGTGTGCTGAGCACCCGGCCCGCTCTGACCGTGGAGTCCGGGCATCCGGTCGAGGGGCCCGGGTGGTCACAGCTGGCACGGCTGCTGGCCCGAGGGCGTGACGCATCATGATGCTCGCGTTTCTCCTCTTCGTCCTCACCGCGGCCGCGTTGCTCGTCTGGAGCAGTGGCGGCGCGCGCGGGGGCAGCCTCGCAGTACCCGCACACCGCTCGGGTGATGACGACGCCGACGGCGGTGCCGAGCGTTCGGTGGGCACGGGCGTGTTCGCACGGTGGCGTCGTCGTGATCGTGCCGCGGAAGCGATGCAATGGGTGACCGTGGTGCGCCGACTGGCCGCGCTGCTGCAAGCGGGGCGGGCACCCGCCCGGGTGTTCGGCGAACTGCCCGCGGTCTCCACGGGTTCGGGACCCACGGGGCGGTGGATCGCCCGGATGTGCGGGGACGTCCACGCCGCCGCCCAGGTCGGGATCCCGGTGTCCGCCAGTCTGACGCGCTTCGCGAGTGCTCCCGTGCCCGTGGGTGATCGCGCCCTCGCAGCCACCGCGCGGTCCGTGTGCGCCCAGCTCGCCGCGTGCTGGGAGATCTCGGAGCGTTCCGGGGCGCCCCTGGGACGCACGCTCTCGGGCGTGGCGGAGTCCCTAGAATCGCAGCTGGACGCGCAGGCCGCCCGGGACAGTGCCCTGGCAGGACCGCGGGTCACGGTGCGGACGCTGTCGTGGCTGCCCGTGCTCGCGCTGGGGCTCGGTGTGCTCATGGGCACGGATCCGATCACCACGCTGCTGACCACGTGGTGGGGTCGGCTCGCGCTCGCGGCGGGTGCCGCCCTCAGCATCGCCGGGCGATTGTGGACCCGGGCCCTGATGCATCGCGCCGAAGTGGAGAGCGCGTCATGATCGGGGCGCTGATGGCGGGTGTTCTCGCGGGATGCGGTGTACTTGTGTGGCTTTCTCCCGGCTCGCGGCTGCGGATCCCCCGCGGACGACGACGTTCCCCGCGTGAGCTCGGGTCGTCCCGTTCGGGGTTGAACGGTGGGTTTCTTCGTCCTGGCTCAAGGGCCACGTCGACCGTTCACGGCGGATTGGCCCGGGGCGGGGACATCGGATCGACCGGGGCGAACGGGTGGTCGTCTGGGTCATCCACGACCCCGGGAGCGACCGGGGATGCTCGGAGTGTGGCGACCTGGGCAATGCCGGCGGACGCATCGCTGGGTCCCTCGGTCCGTGCAGCAACTGCGACGACGACGTCGATCCCCCCTCTACCCGCCGCGGCACTCGTGGAACTCACGGCATGCCAGCTTGAGACCGGACTGCCCCTCGCGGAGGCCGTGTCCGTCCTCGCGAACAGCTGCGCTGGAGCTGTCCACCAGCAGCTGGGTCGGGTTGCGGCCGCCCTGCGACTCGGGCTCCCGTGGGACGCGGCGTGGCCCGCGGATCAAGAACTGTCCCGGGACATGCGCGACTTCCGCGACGCTCTCGAGTTCACGGCCACCTCCGCCACGGCCTCGGCGTCCGTCCTGCGTGGTCAGGCGGACCTCGTGCGGCGAGCGCAGTACCGTCGCGCCGAACGGGCGGCCGAGGCGCTCGCCGTGAAGCTCGTGCTGCCGCTCGGCCTGTGCTTCCTGCCCGCGTTCATGTGCTGGGGTGTGGTCCCCGTGCTCATGAGTTTGCTGCCCAGGGTCTTCGGATCATGACCGGCCACGCGCGCCTGCACGGCGCTCACGCTGCGGGGAGGGGGAGGGGACCGCCCGCAGGACGCTGCGCCCCGATCTAGGCACGTATTTGCAACCTTCCACTTGTCACGAAGGCGGGTGCGCGACACCGCTGCCATCTCACCCCTCAACACATCACGAACACCCAACGAACAGGAATATCACCATGTCCATGATCACGCTTCCCGCCTGCACCACCGCGTTCGACGATCCCACGGAGATCCCCGTGGAGGATGCGACCCAACCGATGCCGACCGCCGAGGTGCGGCCCCGCACCGCCGTCGATCCGGACGACCCGGACCTCGGGGCGTCCACGGCGGAGTACGCGGTCATCGTGCTCGCGGCCGCCGCGTTCGGCGGCGTCATGGCCGCGGTGCTGTCCTCGGACTCCGTGTCGGGCATGTTGCTCGGCATCATCCAGAAGGCCCTGGCCGTCTGAACCGCGCACCCACCGGGCCCGGGCCGCGGGAGGGCCGCGTAGGACCGGCCACCCTGCGGCCCGGGCCCGGTGCCAGAACCGCATACACCCGAACCACTCCGAGCCCCCGGTCCCGCCGCGCTTCTGTTCCGGCGGACCCGTTCGTCGGAGTGGGGCCACCACCACGCCGCCCGGAACTGCCACGGTCTCCAGTCACACCGTGGTTCGAACACCGTGGAGTGCCGGTGACCGAGCGCGTGGCCGTCCGTAGAAGGAGGACTCCCATGAGAAGGTCAAGAACCGTGCCGGTGCACGATCGCGCCGAAGCCCCACCGGGACAGCCGGAGCACCCACCACGACATCCGGATGCCGGAGCGGTCACGGTGGAAACGGCCGTGATTATGCCCGGTCTCGTCCTGCTCCTGGCCGTTCTGCTCGCGGCCGCAGCTGCCGGGATGACGACCGTGCGCTACGAAGAAGCCGCCCGGGCCTCCGCGCGCGCCGCCGCCCGGGGAGAAACCGCCGAGGTCGTGGAACGCACGGCGCGTGAGATCGCCGGGGACACCGCCGTCGTCCGGGTGAGCGTCGCGGACGACCGGGTCACGGTCGCGGTGAACGGCCCCGCCCCGGGGATCCTGGGGACGTGGAGTGATTGGCGCTTGCAGGCCACGGGCAGCGCGGCCGTGGACACCGCTCTCGGAACCACCGGGGGTCCGAGCGCCGGGCCGGGGACGCTTGATCATGCGAGGCCGTGACATGACGTCGGACGAGGTGCACGAGCATCGTCGGACTCGAGCAGTGGGCGCGGGAGATCATCGCGACGAGGGGTCCGGCACGGTGCACGGTCTGACACTGGCCGTGACGCTGTGCTTTGTCCTCGTGGTGGTCCTGCTCGTCGGGCAGGCCGCGATCCTCACGCACCGTGCGGCCAAGGCGGCGGATTTGGCAGCACTCGCCGCGGCCGACGTCGCTCGCGGCCTGAGCCCCGGTGTCCCGTGCGATGTGGCTGCGCGGGTGGCCGCCGACAACGGGGCGCAGTTGTCCGAGTGCGCGGTGGTGGCCCCTGAGAACACGATCGTGGACGTCACCGCGGTGATCGAGTTGCCACAACCCCTCGCGTCACTGGGCCCGGCCACCGGGGTGTCCCGGGCCGGACCGCCGCCGGGGGAGCCGTGAGCTCCGGGAACTTCACCCCCGGAGCAGCCATCAGCCCCGCAGCAGGCGCCCGCCCCGGAGTGGTCCCCCACCTCGGAGTGGTCCCCCACCTCGGAGTAGTCAGCCATTGCGGGACGGCCACCCGCCGCGTGGCAGCCGCGAGCGCATCACGGCGCGAAGGACAGCACCCCGTTGAGCAGCTTGAGCGCCCCCGCCTTGTCGAGCGGATTGTTGCGGTTGCCGCACTTGGGGGACTGCACGCACGAGGGGCAACCGGACTCGCATTCGCACTGCGCGATCGCGTCCCGGGTGGCGGTGATCCAGTGCCGGAACATGTCGTACCCGCGCTCGGAGAAGCCCGCACCGCCGGGGTGGCCGTCGTGCACGAAGATCGTGGGCAGTTCGGTGTCAACGTGCAGGGCGGTCGAGAGCCCGCCCACGTCCCACCGGTCACAGGAGGCCAACAGTGGCAGGAGCCCGATCATCGCGTGTTCCGCGGCGTGCAGGGAGCCGGGGATGTCCGGTTCCTCGATCCCCATCGCGGCCAGCTGACCCCCGGAGACCGTGAACCATGTGGCCGTGGTGGACAACTGGCGGGGCGGCAGATCCAGGGGTTCCTCACCCGCCACCTCGTTGGACGCCACCAGTTTGCGTTGATAGCTGACCACCTGGGTGGTCACGTCCACGGCCCCGCGGTGAATGCTCACGGGACCCCACTGCATCGAATCGCGCACGTCCCGCACGCGGACCTCGGTGATGTCCCGCGCGACCGTGTAGAAGTCCGGGAACGCGCGGCGCACCGCCGCCACGTGTAGTCCCTCGTCCAGTTCCTCCACCAGATAGGTTCGGCCCTGATGCACGTAGACCGCGCCCGGGTGGGCTTGGTAATGCGATTGCGGAGCGCCCATGGTGCCGAGCACCGAGCCGGTCTCCGAGTCGATGATCTGCACGGGACCGCCGTCCCCGGAACGGATCGACACCATGGTGGCGGGCTGTTCGGACCGGGTCCAGAACCACCCGCTCGGGCGTCGGCGCAGGTGCCCCGCGCCCGTGAGGGAGTCGACGACGTCGCGCGCGGTGGGCCCGAACAGCTCGAGTTCGTCGGGGCGCAGGGGCAGTTCTGCGGCGGCCGCGCACAGGTGCGGTGCGAGCACGTAGGGGTTGGAGGCCTCGAACACCGTGGCCTCCACGGGGACGTCGAAGATTGCCTCGGGGTGGTTGACCAAGTAGCCGTCCAGGGGATCGTCACCGGCGATCAGTGCCGCCAAGGCGTGCTGGCCCGCCCGCCCGGCGCGGCCGATCTGCTGCAGGAAGGACGCGCGGGTGCCGGGCCACCCGGCGACCAGGACGGCGTCGAGCCCCGCGATGTCGATCCCGAGCTCGAGTGCGGATGTGCTCGCGACCCCCAGCAACCGCCCGTCCCGCAACTGCTGTTCCAGCTCGCGGCGTTCCTCCGGCAGGAATCCGGAACGGTAGGCGGCCACGCGATGACCGAGCGAGGGGTCCACCTCCTCGAGCTGCCGGTGGGCCGCCTGTGCGATGGTCTCCGCGCCGCGGCGGGAACGGATGAACGCGATCGTGCGGATCTGACGCAGCACCAGGTCGGTGAGCATGTCGGAGGCCTCGGCTGTGACCGTGCGGCGACGGGGCGCGCCGTTGTCCGAACCGCCGGGCGACTGTTCCGGCTCCCACAGCACCACGGTGCGCGAACCGTGGGGCGAGGTGTCACGGGTCACCGCCGTCACGTCCTGTTCGGACGCGCCGATGAGCTTGGCGAATGACTGCTGCGGGGACGCACTCGTGGCGGACGCCCCCACGAACACGGGGGAGGCCCCATAATGCGCCGCGACCCGGACAAGTCGGCGCAACAGGACGGCCACGTGCGAACCGAACACCCCCCGGTAGGAATGTGCCTCGTCCACGATCACGAACCGCAGCCGCCGGAAGAACCGCGACCAGCCGATGTGATGCGGCAGGATCCCGTGGTGGAGCATGTCCGGGTTGCACAGGATCACGTCCGCGTGCTCCCGGATCCAACGGCGCTCGCCGGGATCGGTGTCCCCGTCGTAGGTCGCCGCGCGCACGTCCGCGAAGCCGAGTGCACGCAGGGACGTGAGCTGGTCCGCGGCCAGGGCCTTGGTGGGCGAGATGTAGAGGGCCGTGGTCTCGTCCGGATGGTGTAGCAGGCCGGGGCGTTCGGCCACCGCGAGTTTGCCCCGGTGCACGGCGTCGAGCACGAGGGACTGGTAGACCAGGGACTTCCCCGAAGCGGTGCCCGTGGCCACGATCGCGTGTCGCGGAGCGGTCAGCGCAGCGACCTGGTGCGCGTACGGTTCATGGATACCCAGCCGTTCATATGCGCTGACCACGTCCGGGTGCAGCCATTCGGGCCAGGGCGCGTGGGTGGGTTCGCGTTCCGGGATCTCGCGCACATGACGTACCTGCTCGGGGCGGGGTCCGCGTCCGAGCAGGTCCACCATCTCCTGCGAAGTCGTCACCGTGACATTGTGGCCCACACCGGGCGGGGACGACGCCGCCCGGCTACCAATGCGCGGGGCCCGCCACGCGTCGTCGGCTCCCTGCCGGTGCAGGGACCCGGTGCCGGAATCCGATGCGGGGAAGACACCGCCACCTGGCCCACGTCCCGCACCCGCGTGGAATCATGGGGGTATGAGTAACGCTGAGCACCCGCACCCCATGAACATCGCCCACGAGCACGATGACGCGTCCCAGGTCCCGCCCATCACCGAGCTGAGCGAACAGGAGAGCTGGGAGCTGCTCAAGCAGGCACGCTTCGCGCGGCTGGCGACTCGCGACGGCGACGAGATCGACATCACCCCGCTGAACATCGTGACCGACGGCGAGAAGATCTTTTTCCGCTCCGCCAAGGGCACCAAGGTCCTGCACCTGCAACTGAACCCGAACGTGACGGTCGAGATCGACCGCGCCGCCGGTTCACAAGCGCACTCCGTGGTGGTGCGCGGCACGGCCGAGATGATCACGGACACGGACCGGATCGCGTACGTGGAAGAGCTTGGTCTGCGACCGTGGTTGGAGACGGAGAAGATCGAGTTCGTGGAGATCACGCCCACGCGCATCACGGGTCGCGCCTTCCGGTTGGGTCACTGACGGGTGGTCTCTTCCTGTCCCAACGACGCCGCTCCCGGGCCCGCGTTCAGCGTGGTCCCGGATGCCCCGCGCTCCGATGACCCGGAGCTGATCGCCCGCCTCCACGACGACCTCGTGGCCGCGGGGTTCACGGTGGACGGGGTCACGGACCTCGTGGGCGAGCAGGCCATGTCCGCGTGGTCGCGGGACCAGGCGGTCCCTGCCCGTCGCGCCCTGCAACGGCGCTCGCAGGACCTCCGTTCGGTGCCGGGCGGTGCGGAAGATACTCACTCCTCACCGCGCGGCGTCGGCAACGCTGCGGATTCCGCGGGCCATGACGTCGCCGCGTTGATCACCCTCGCCGCGTTCTTCCTGCTCGGGGACCCCGTAACGGCCACATCGCTCGACGCCGCGCTGCCCTCCGTGGGCGCTTCCGGCCTGCAACGGTTGGATCTGGTCGAGGCCGGCGTTGAGCCGGCCGGTGGTGCCGCCGATGCCGCCACCGAGTCGGCCGAAGGCGCCGTCGAGGCCGCTGTGCGCGGGCTCGGTGAGAACTGCCCGTCCCACGCGAACCCGGACGAGAGCGCAGCGGCGGATACCCCCGCGCCCTCCGTCACAGTGCGTTCCGCGGTGGATCTGCGGCCCTACGCCACGGATTCCTCGGCCGAGCTGTACGTCGCGAGCGACCTGGGTGCGTTCCAGCGACCGGGCGTGCTGCGCCATGACCACGTGCTGGGCATCGGGGGTGCATCGCTGACCCTCGTGCAGTCCACACCGCGCCGGCCCGTGGACACCGCCCTGGATCTGGGGACCGGATGCGGGATCCAGACCTTCCACCTCTTGGCCCACGCGCGCCACGTCACGGCCACGGACATCTCCGACCGCGCACTGGCCACCGCGCGGTTCAACCTGATCCTCAACGCCGAGGCACTGGACGTGGACCCGTGGGACTTGCCCGCCCGGGTGAGCCTGGAACGGGGGAGCCTGTTGGAGCCCGTGGCGGATCGCCGGTTCGACATGGTCGTGTCCAACCCGCCCTTCGTGATCACGCCGCGCAGCCCGGACGAACACGCCGAGGACCGCTTCACCTACCGGGACGGCGGTCTGCCGGGGGACCGGCTCGTGCGGGAATTATTGGGCGCGCTGCCCACCGTGTTGAACCCGGGGGCCACCGCGCACCTGCTCGCGAACTGGGAGATCCCGCGCGATCCGCACGAGGAGCCCTCGACCACGTGGTCCCGCGGGCCGGCGTCGTGGGTGCCGCCGGGAACCGGCGCGTGGCTCGTCCAACGTGAAGTGCAGGACCCGTGCGAGTACGCCGAGACCTGGTTGCGGGACGCGTCCCAGCAGCGCGACGTCGCCGACTACGAACGTGCCTACGCGGCCTACCTGGACGACTTCGACTCCCGGGACGTGGCCGCGGTGGGCTTCGGCATGGTGTGGTTGTACCGCCCGGGTGAGGAAACACCGGATATTGCACCGCGGATCTTCGAGACCGTCCCGCACCCGATCCAGCAACCCATCGCCCCGGCGCTCGCCGCGGAGTGGGAGCGCATGCTGCGCATGGCGCGCGACGAGGCGGACCACGGCGCTCGCGGCCCGGCAGCGGCGTCGGACACCGATCCCGCGTGGCTCGCGCGGCACTACACCGTGGCGCAGGACGTGACCGAGGAACGCCACGGCACACCCGGGGCCCCGGACCCGGCCCTGATCCTGTTGCGGCAGGGGGCGGGACTGCGTCGGAGCGTGATCCTCTCGAGCGAGGCGGCGGGCTTCGCGGGCGTGTGCGACGGCGAGCTCAGCGCGGGGCAGATCCTCACGGCCCTCGGATCGCTGCTGGGGTGGCAGGACGGCCCGGCACCCCAGCTGCTGCGTGAAATCAAAGGCCTGATCACACATGGCTTCCTGACGGAGGTGTAAGACTGAACCCATGAGCGAGAACCTGAATCCCTTCCGGGTCATGGATTCCCAGCGGGTCTGGGAGTTGTTGGGCGACATGCCGTACGGCCGCCTTGCCGTCCAGGGCGCGGGCCTCGTGGACATCTTCCCGGTCAATCACGTGGTCAGTCAGCGAAAGATCTATTTCCGCACGTCACAGGGCACCAAGCTGGCCAGCCTGGTGGTGAACAACCACGTGGCATTCGAGGTGGACAAGGTCGAGGGCACCCACGTTGAATCCGCGGTGGTCCACGGCCGGGCGCGCCGGTTGGAGACCCGGGCGGAGGTGGAGGCGGCGGAACAATTGCCGCTGACCCCATGGGCACCGAACTACAAGTTCCACTACGTGGTCCTGGAGCCGGACGACGCCACCGGACGCGAATTCACCATGGGTGAGGAACCGGATCACGACCTGTAGTGATCCAGCGTGTCGTACGCTGACGTCCCGGGCACGGAGTGAACGCGGCACGCGGAGGAATCGAGCGCCGTCGCCCACGCCCACCGGCCGATCAGCATGAACGGCCAGCATTGAACACAGACCCGCCCCGCAACCACGGGTCATGACGAGGAGCACCTTTGGCATCCAAGGCCACCAAGAACGCCGGTACGGGCAAGAGCCTGCTGATCGTGGAGTCACCGTCCAAGGTGAAGACGATCGCGGGGTACCTGGGGGACGCCTATGAAGTGGAGTCCTCCATGGGCCACATCCGTGACCTGCCGCAGCCCTCCGAGCTGCCGACGGACATGAAGAAGGGCCCGTACGGCAAGTTCGCGGTGGACGTGGAGCACGAGTTCGACCCGTACTACGTGGTCAACCCGGACAAGAAGAAGAAGGTCACGGAGCTCAAGCGCAAGCTCAAGGACGCGGACGCCCTGTACCTGGCCACGGATGGTGATCGCGAGGGTGAGGCGATCGCGTGGCACCTGTTGCAGGTGCTCAAGCCCAAGGTCCCCGTGTACCGCTTGACGTTCCCGGAGATCACCCGGGAGGCCATCGAGCGCGGGTTCGCGCAGTTGCGGGAGATCGACCAGGACCTCGTGGACGCCCAGGAGACCCGCCGCATCCTGGACCGGCTCTACGGCTACGAGATCTCCCCGGTGCTGTGGCGCAAGGTCTCCTCGGGGCTCTCCGCCGGGCGCGTGCAGTCCGTGGCCACCCGCCTGGTGGTCCAGCGCGAACGGGAGCGGATCGCGTTCGTGCCCGCCGACTACTGGGACCTCACCGGCACCTTCTCCCGGCCCGAGGGGCAGGACGCTGGGCGGGCCTTCACCGCCCGGTTGAGCTCCCTGAACGGCCGCCGCGTGGCCACCGGCAAGGACTTCACGGACCGCGGCGAGCTCAAGGCCTCCGGGCAGAACGCCCCCGCCGCGCTGGACGAGACCGTGGCCACGGCGCTCGCGGCCGGATTGCAGGACGCCGAGTTCTCGGTCCGTTCGCTCGAGACCAAGCCCTACACGCGCCGTCCCGCCGCACCGTTCACCACCTCCACGCTGCAGCAGGAGGCCGCTCGCAAGCTGCGTTTCACCTCGCGCACCACCATGCGGGTTGCGCAGCGGTTGTACGAGAACGGCTACATCACGTACATGCGTACCGACTCGGTCGCGCTGTCCGATCAGGCGGTCAACGCCGCGCGCTCGCAGGCCAAGGAGCTCTACGGCGCGGAGTTCGTCCCCGCCTCCAAGCGCGTGTACGCGTCCAAGTCCAAGAACGCGCAGGAGGCCCACGAGGCCGTGCGCCCCGCGGGGGACACCTTCCGCACCCCGTCGCAGGTGCGCTCGCAGCTGTCCGTGGACGAGTTCAAGCTCTACGAGCTGATCTGGAAGCGCACCGTGGCCTCCCAGATGGAGGACGCCAAGGGCAGCACCGCGACCGTCCGCCTGGGCGCCACGGCCACCTCCGCCGCCGGGGAGCATTCCGGGGCCGACGCCGAGTTCTCGGCTTCCGGGACCGTCCTCACCTTCCGGGGGTTCCTGGCCGCGTACGAGGAGGGCCGGGACGTGAACCCGGATCTCGCCCATGAGAACTCGAAGCAGTCCGAGAAGTCCGAGGACAAGCGGCTGCCCGTGATGGCCGAGGGTGACGCCCTGGACGCCTCCGAGGTCACCGCGGACGGGCACACCACCACGCCCCCCGCCCGCTACACCGAGGCCTCACTCGTGAAGACCCTGGATGAACTGGGGATCGGGCGGCCCTCCACGTACGCCGCGACCATCTCCACGATCATGGACCGGGGTTACGTGCAGGTGCGCGGCTCGGCGTTGATCCCGTCCTGGCTCGCGTTCTCCGTGGTGCGGTTGTTGGAGGAGCATTTCTCCGACTACGTGGACTACGACTTCACGGCGGAGCTCGAGGAGGACCTGGACCGGATCGCCCGCGGCGAGGCCGAGCGGGTCAAGTGGCTCGAGGGGTTCTACTTCGGTGACACCGCCTCCGAACCAGGACTCAAGCCGCTCGTGGACGACCTCGGGGAGATCGACGCCCGCGCCGTGAACTCGATCCCCGTCACGGACGAGATCACGTTGCGCGTGGGCAAGTTCGGTCCGTACCTCGAGACCGGTGGCACGGTGGACCCGGAGACGGGGGAACTGACCGACCCGGTGCGCGCGAACGTCCCGCTGGACCTCGCCCCGGATGAGCTCACGCCCGAGAAGGCGCGGGAACTCATGGAGATCGGCAAGGCGGACGGCCGTGAGCTGGGCGTGAACCCGGACACCGGTCGGATGATCGTGGCCAAGGACGGCCGTTACGGTCCCTACGTCACGGAGGTGATCCCGGAGCCCACGCAGGAGGAACTGGACGCGATCCCCACCGAGTACTACAAGAACGGCAAGCCCAAGCCCAAGAAGGTCGAGCGGCCCAAGCCCAACACGGCATCCCTGTTCTCGTCCATGAACCTGCAGGACATCACCCTGGACGACGCCCTCAAGCTGCTGTCCCTTCCCCGGGTACTGGGTGAGGACACCGACGGTGAGACCATCACGGTGCAGAACGGGCGTTACGGCCCGTACCTGAAGAAGGGCTCCGACTCCCGGTCGATCGGTTCCGAGGACCAGATCTTCACGATCACCCTGGACGAGGCCAAGACCATTTACGCGCAGCCCAAGCAGCGCGGTCGCCAGGCCGCCAAGCCCCCGCTCGCGGATCTGGGTGCGGATCCCCTGACCGAGAAGCGCATGGTCATTAAGGAAGGCCGCTTCGGCGCGTACATCACGGACGGGGAGACCAACGTGACGGTCCCGCGTGCCGAGGCGATCGAGCAGATCACCGCGGCCCGCGCGTCCCAGTTGCTCGCCGAGAAGCGGGCGAAGGGCCCGGCGCCCGCCAAGACGACGTCGCGCTCTCGCAGCTCGGCCAAGAGCGGCACGGCCAAAAGCGGGACGGCGAAACGTTCCACGGCCAAGGGTGCGACTACCAAGAGTGGCGCGGCCAGGAAGACCACGCGCAAGACCGCCGGCGCGGGGCGTTCCGCGAGCAAGTAGGACCGGTTCGTGCGGCGGCGTCCCGGCGGCGTCGTCCCCGCGGTCGTCCCGAAGCCCCGCGATCCGGTCCGGCCCAACGGCCCCACCCAACGCCTCCACCCAGCGAGCGAAGGAACTCACATGCGGCTCTCCGTCCTGGACGTCGGCTCCAACACGGTGCACCTGCTCCTGCTGGACGTCTATCCGGGGTCGCGGCCGGAACCGTACGCGTCCCACAAGATGGCGCTACGGCTCGTGGACTACCAGGACGACGACGGTCGGATCACGGACGAGGGCCGTGACCTGCTCACCGGGTTCGTGGTGGAGGCGCGTGACTTTGCCGTGGAGCACCGCGCGGAGGACCTGCTCGCGTTCGCGACCTCCGCGATCCGGGAGGCCACCAACGGCAACGCCGTGCTGGACCACGTCCAGTCCACGTCCGGGGTCACGCTCACGGAACTGTCCGGGGACCAGGAGGCGGCCGTGACGTTCTCCGCGGTGCGCCGCTGGTTCGGCTGGGGCGCCGGACGCGTCCTGGATTTCGACATCGGCGGAGGGTCCTTCGAGATGGCGATCGGCACCAACGCGTTGCCCACGGTCGCCACGTCCGTCCCGCTCGGTGCGGGTCGGCTGTACCGGGCATATCTCGCGGGGTACGACGTCGCACCCCCGGCCCGCTTCAAGGCCTTGCGCAAGCACGTGCGCACCACGCTGCGTCCCGCCGTGGACCGGATCGCCGCCGGGGGACAACCGAATCTGGTCGCGGGCACGTCCAAGACGTTCCGCTCGCTCGCGCGGATCTGCGGGGCGGCGCCGTCGGGCCAGGGACCGTACGTGCAACGCGTCATGCACCTGGAGGACCTACGCTTGTGGACGCGGCGCATGGAGGCCATGACCGTGGCCGAACGCGCGGACCTGCCCGGTGTCTCCGAACACCGTGCCGCGCAGGTGGTGGCCGGGGCGATCGTCGCGGAGACCGCCATGGACCTGCTCAAGGTGGAGTCGCTGCGGATCTCCCCGTGGGCCCTGCGGGAAGGACTCATCCTGCGGCGCATGGACCGGCTGCTGCGGGACTCCACGAGCTCGACCGTCGATCCCAAGGACCTGGTGACCAGCTCATGACCGACACACCCGTCTACCGCCCGCACGTGGCCCTGTCCACGAGTTCGCTGTACCCGCAGGGTGTCCCCGAGACGTTCGACGCCGCCCAGCGCCTGGGCTACGACAGCGTGGAAGTGCTCGTGACCCACGAGCGCATGAGTCAGCTGACCCACCAACTGCTGGACAACATCCAGAAGTACCAGCTGCCCATCTCCACGATCCACGCGCCCACGCTGCTGTTCACGCAACAGGTGTGGGGCAAGGCGTGGACCAAGATCCAGATGGCCGCCAAGCTCACGCACCAGGTGGGCGCGGAAGTCGTGGTGGCCCACCCGCCGTTCCGGTGGCAGCGCAAGTACGCGCGCAACTTCGTGGCCGGTGTGCGTGAGGTCTCCCGGATGACCGACACCAAGATCTCCGTGGAGAACATGTACCCGTGGCGCGTGGGCGGGCGTGAGGCCGTCGTCTACTCGCCGCATTACAGCCCCCTGGGTCAGGACTACGACTGGGTCACGTGGGACTTCTCCCACGCGGCCACCGCCAAGATGGATTCGCTCGCGGCCGTCAAGGAACTCGGTTCCCGGTTGGGCCACGTGCACCTCACGGACGGTTCCGGTCAGACCATGGCGGACGAGCACCTCCTGCCGGGGCGGGGCGTACAACCGGTCGCCGAGACCCTCGAGTACCTGCGTGATCAGCGCTGGCAGGGTGTGGTGGGGGTCGAGGTCTCTACACGCAAGACCAAGGACGCGGACGAGCGGGACGAGTGGCTCGCCGAAGCCCTGTCTTTCGCGCGCCGCCACATGACGGTGGAGGGCTAGCCCGTCGGACCCCGGACCCGGTGCACCGCGGCGGGCCGGTGCCGCCACCCCTTCCGCCTCACACCGCCTTGCACCGCCACCCGTCCAGGGTGGCGCGCACATCTGCGCTGCGATACGCACGGTTTCGGCCCCGAGTCCGCGCGTTCTGCAGCGAGGATGTCCCGGGCCGCACCGGCGTGGGAGCGGGCTGAGGTTGCCGCTTCCGCCCGGTCACCAGGGGTGGATACACATAAGTCCCGGAACAGCTGCCTGGACACGGGATCCGTGTCTTTTCGGGCCATGAATGTTCGCAGCCGCGGGGCGCGGTGCTTCCCCGGCCCCGTATGGAGTGCTCCCCGCCGACCTCCACGGCACGGAGTCCCATCCGGCGCGCTCGCGGGGACCGTCCGCCGCGCGATACCGTTCAAGGAGAGTTCCGTGACCGCAACAACACCCCGTGAGCCCTACTGCGCGGCAACAGCACGAGAGGGCCCCCGGGCGGGTGTGAAAGGACTGATGGCATGAGCGAGCTGACCCTGGCGTTCCTGGGAACCGGTTCCATGAACGGTGCGATCCTGCGAGGGGTCCTGGCGGGCGGCACCGAGAAGGGGGCGGTGCGCGCGACGACCCGATCGGCGTCGTCGGGGGAGGAGCTGCGTGACGAGACCGGCGTGACCGTGTTCGCGGGCGAGGAGGACGCGGAGGCGAACCGCACTGCCGTGAAGGGCGCGGACGTCGTGCTGCTGGGGGTCAAGCCGTACGCGATCCTGGACCTGGCGCGCGAGATCGCACCCGCTCTGGACCCCGGGACCGTGGTGGTGTCCGTGGCCGCCGGTGTCACGCTGGACGCCCTGCAGAAGGCCCTGCCGCAGGGGCAGCCGGTAGTGCGCTCGATGCCCAATACGCCGTCGAGCGTGGGCCGTGGCGTGCTGTCCGTGACCCCGGGTGAGCACGTGTCCCGTGAGCAGCTGGACGCGGTGAAGGACGTGCTGGCCGCCGTGGGCACGGTCGTGGAGGTGCCCGAGAACCTGATCCGCGCGGTCACGGGTGTGTCCGGCTCGGGCCCCGCGTACGTGTTCTACCTGGCCGAGGCCATGCAGCACGCGGGGGAGCAGCTGGGCCTGGACCCGGAGACGGCGCGCGTGCTCGCGAAGGAGACGGTCTCCGGCGCGGGCGTCCTGCTCGCTCCCGACGACGCTGATCCCGCCGCCCTGCGCAAGGCCGTCACCAGCCCGGGCGGCACCACGGAGCAGGCGATCACCACGTTCGACGAGAAGGGCCTGCGCGAGATCATCGCGGCCGGCGCGGAGGCGTCCGCGACGAAGGGTGACCACATGGAGAAGGAATACGGCGGCGAATGACGCGAACCGCCCGGCCCACCACACGAGACCACGCAAGGCGGTAGCACCATGAGCACGTTCGGCATCGAGGAAGAGTTCTTGCTGGTGGACCGCGGGGACAACCTCCCCGCACGGCCCACGCCGGAACAGTCGGCGCAACTGATGTCGCTGACCGCTGGCGGCGGTGCGGCCACCCCGGAATGGCTCTCGTGTCAGGTCGAGGAGACCTCCCCGGTGTTCCGCGACGCCGCCACGGCAGTGGATTCGCTCGTGGAGTTCCGCACGGCGCTGCGCGAGGCCACGAACGCCATGGGCATGGACGTGGTGGGCGTCGCCGCAGCCCCGGACGTGCGGCCCGAACCCGCGCAGATCACCCACGACGCCCGCTACCAGCGACTTGCCGGCCAGACCCCGGCCATCGCGGCGGACCAGTACATCAGCGGGATGCACGTGCACCTGGGGTTCCCGGACCTGGAGGCCGCGGTGCGTGCCCTGAACGGGCTGCGGGGCTGGTTGCCCGTGCTCGTGGCCATCGGTGCGAACTCGCCCGTGTGGCGGGGCGTGGAATCCGGGTTCGAGAGCTGGCGTTCCATCCACTATCGCCGCTGGATGACCAACGGCGTGCCGCCCCACTTCCAGGACCTGCACGACTACGACTCGCGCGTGGCCATGCTCACCGCGTTCGACGCCGTGGAGAGCCCCGCGAGTCTCAGCTGGCTCGCCCGGTTGTCCCACCGCCACGACACCCTGGAGATCCGCGCGTGCGACGTCCAGTTGGAGGCCCAGGACTCGGTGGCCATCGCGGTGCTCACGCGCGCCCTCGCGAACTACGCGCTCGAGGCGTCGCCCGCGGTCGCGTTCACGCAGGAGTACCTGGACATCGCACTGTGGCAGTCCGCCCGGTGGGGGCTGAGCGGCCGGCTCCTGGATCCCGTCACGGCCACCCTGGTCCCAGCCGAGGAACTCGTGAGCACCCTGCTGGAACGGGTGAGCGGGCACTACACCTCGCAGGAGGACCGTCGCTTCGCCGAGGCGGGGGTGCACCACATCCTCGAGCGCGGTAATGGGGCGAGCCGTCAGCGCCGGGCTTTCGGCCGCGCCGGCGTCCCCGGGATCATGGCGCTCGCCACGCGGGCCATGACGGCCGCGCCGTCGGATGCTGAGTAACGCGGGGTAGCGTCACGCGCGTGCGCCATAGCGGGGGACGACGTCGCTCGCGGGCGTCGGTCACGCCGGTCACCGAGGAGCGCGTGCCGGTCGACGCTGACCGGCACCGAGGGGCGTCGGGCCGTGATGCCGGATCACGACGGCCCGCCGAGACGCAACCGGGTCAGGGGCGTGCGGCGAACCGTTCGATCAGGTCAACGTGCCCGGACACGATGAGCAGGTCCCGCGAGCTGACCGTGGTGTCCGGGCGGGCGTAGGTGAAGTCCTCGCCCGGGGACTTCACACCCACCACGGTCACGCCGTACTTGGAGCGGATGTCGGACTCGCCCAGCGTGAACCCCTGGGTCTCCCGGGGCGGGTACATCTTGACGATCGCGAAGTCGTCGTCGAACTCGATGTAGTCCAGGAGCCGCCCGGAGACCAGGTGGGCGGTGCGGCGCCCGGCGTCGGCCTCGGGGAAGATCACGTGGTGGGCGCCGATGCGCGCGAGGATCTTGCCGTGGGCGGGGGAGATGGCCTTGGCCCAGATCCGGTCGATCCCCAGGTCCACGAGGTTTGCGGTGGTCAGCACCGAGGACTCGATGGACGTGCCCACACCCACCACGGCGGAGGAGAACTCGGCGGCGCCGAGCTGGCGCAGGGCGTCGATGTCCGTGGCGTCGGCCTCGACCACGTGGGTGAGCTGGCCGGACATCTTCTGCACGAGGGCGGCGTCGCGTTCCACGCCGAGGACCTCGCGCCCCTGCTGGATCAGCTGCAGGGCCGTGGCCGAGCCGAAGCGCCCGAGGCCCACCACCAGGACGGGGACGGAGTGGGAGGAGTTCTTAGCCAATGATGGGCCTCTCTTCCGGGTACGTGTAGAGCCGGCGCCGCGAGCGCAGGGCCAGGGCCGTGGCCACGGTGTTGGTACCGATGCGGCCGATGAGCATGATGACGGACAGCACGTACTTCCCGGCGTCCGGGGCGCCCGCGGACACACCGGTGCTGAGACCGCACGTGGCGTACGCGGAGATGACCTCGAACAGTACGTGGTCCAGGGGCATGTGGGTCAGGGCGACCATGATGCTCGAACCCAGCAGCACCACGGAGGCGCCCATCATGATCACGGAGATCGCGATGCGCAGCACGGAGTCAGGGATGGTGCGGAAGAACGCGATCACGGACTGGTCGCCGCGGGCCTCCGCGAGGATGGCCAGGAAGACGACGGCGAGTGTGGTCACCTTGATCCCGCCGGCCGTGGACGCGGAACCGCCGCCGGCGAACATCATGGCGTCCGTGAGCAACAGCGTGACCTGGGACGTGTCGGTCATGTCCACCAGGTTGAAACCGCCCGAGCGCATCATCACGGACGCGAAGAACCCCTGGAAGATCCGCTCGGGGACGGACTGTCCGCCCAGGGTGTCCGGGTTGGCCCACTCGATGGCCGTGAACAGCACCCACGCCAGCAGCAACAGTGCGGCGGTGGTGACCACGGTGAGTTTGGCGTTGAGGTTCCACCGGGTGAACCGGAACCCCACCTGACGCAGCACCAAGATCACGGGGAAGCCCAGGGACCCCACGATCACCCCGATGCACACGGGCAGCAGGATGAGCCACGCGGTGGGCCCGGCGTGGTCGTAGGGCACGAGCCCGTCCGTGTGGGGCGTGAACCCGGCGTTGTTGAAGCTCGAGATCGCGTAGAACACCCCGTGCCACAGGGCCGTTCCCAGGGGTTCTCCTTCGGCGAGGAACCCCACGGAGAGCACGAGCGCCAGGGCGGCCTCGATGCTCACGGAGGTGATCACGATGATCTGCAGCAGCGAGCCGACCTCACCCAGGCGCCCGATGTTGAGGGCCTCCTGGGTGATGAGCTTGGACTTGAGCCCGAGCTTGCGCCCGATGGCCAGCGCCAGGATGGACGTGAGCGTCAGGGTGCCCAGACCGCCCACTTGAATGGCGATCAGGATGACTACCTGGCCGAACACGGACCACTGCGCGGCCGTGGACACCGTGGTCAGTCCGGTCACGGTCACGGCGGAGGTCGCGGTGAACACGGCGTCCACGAACCGGGTCTCCTGACCGGGGTTGGCGGACAAGGGCAGCCACAACAGGGCCGCGAAGCCCAGGTCCACGATCACGAACACGATCACCGCGAGCCGCGCGGGCGAGGAACTCGCGATCTGGTCCACGAAGTCCCGGATGCCTCGCGCCGTGCGTGTGGTCAGCGGTTCACCGGAGGGCGCGGGGGATGCAGGCTCCTCGACGGCGTTGGGTTGTTCGAGCTCGCTCACGGCACCTCCTCGCGGGATCCGATGGACGGTCGGGTCACGCGGAATCCTACGGTCCCGCGGGGGTGGATCGGCGCAACGACCCCCAGTATCCCCCGTCACAGTGCGCTGCAGCGACTGCCGCATGCGCGTGAGTGTTCTAATGGAGGTGTGAGCTCCGCGACAACGGGCAAGGATGCCGTCTACCCCACCAGTGTCTACTGGGATCCCCGGTTGCTCCAGTACGACTTCGGGGACTACCACCCCATGAGCCCCACCCGCCTAGACGCGACCATGCGGTTGGTGCAGAACCTGGGCCTGGACAGCGCGCCCAACGTGCGGGTCACCGTCCCCGAGGTCCCGGACGACCCCGTCCTGGAACTCGTGCACACCAAGACCTACGTGCAGTCCGTGCGCGCCGTCTCGGAGGACCCCACGCGGCAGATCCCCGAATGCGGTTTGGGCACCGAGGACACTCCCGGCTACGAGGGCATCCACGAATCGAGTGCGCGCCTGGTGGGCGGCAGCTACCAGGGTGCCGCGGACCTGCTGAGCGGTTCCGTGGTCCACGCCGTGAACTTCGGCGGTGGCATGCACCACGCCGCGGCGGACAAGGCCTCAGGTTTCTGCGTGTACAACGACTGCGCCGTGGCCATCCAGCACCTCTTGAACAACGGAGTGCAGCGCGTGCTCTACGTGGACGTGGATGGCCACCACGGGGACGGCACCCAGTCGATTTTCTACGACGAGCCCCGCGTCATGACCGTGTCCCTGCACGAGACGGGCCTGTCCCTGTTCCCGGGCACGGGCTTCGCCAACGAGATCGGCTCCGGGGCGGCGGCCGGCACCGCGGTCAACGTGGCCATGCCCACGCGCGCGGACGACTCCCAGTGGCTTCGAGCGTACGACGCCGTGGTCCCCCCGATCGCGCGCGAGTTCCGTCCCGAAGTGATCGTTTCCCAGCACGGCTGCGACTCCCACTTCCAGGACGAACTGACCCATTTACGCATGAGCGTGGACGGGCAGCGTCAGATCGCGTTGGCGGTGTCCGAGCTCGCGGCGGAATTATGTGAGGGCCGGTGGATCGCCACGGGTGGCGGCGGGTACGACTGCCACGACGCCGTTCCCCGCTCGTGGGCGCACCTCGTGGGGGTCGCCTCGGGATACCCCGTGGACGTGAACACGCCGGTCCCGCAGGCGTGGCGCAGCTACATGGCCGAAAAGTACGGCGGGCGCCCGCCCGAGCGCATGGGCGACGACGTCGACATCTGGTGGCGTTCGTGGGAGATCGGCTACGACCCCAGTGACGAGACCGACCGCAGCATCATGGCCACGCGCAAGGAGGTCTTTCCCCAGTGGGGACTGGACCCCTGGTACGACTGACCCTGGCAGGGCTGACGCTGGTGGGACCGACCCGTGACGGGAAGGTCTGATTGGGTCAGGGTGGGCAGCCCGTCTAAGGTGAATCCCATGTCCCACGACGCATATTCCGCCTTGTCCGACCCCACCCGACGCCGCATCCTCACGGCCCTGTGCGGCGGGCCCCGGCCGGTGGGCGAGCTGGTCACCGCGCTCGAGGTCTCCCAGCCCACGGTGTCCAAGCACCTCAAGGTCCTGCGCGACGCCGGGATGGTCACCACCCGCGCCCAGGGACAGAAGCGCTTCTACAACCTCACCGCCGAGCCCTTCGTGGCCGTGCTCGACTGGGTGAACGAGCTGGTCGCCGCCGCGAACGAGGCGGACACTCCCGTGACGGATACACATGAGTCCGCCCCGGCCGAGTCCGATGAGCCCGCCATGGCGAACGACGTCGCTGCGCAGCTGGCCGTCGACGACGCTGCACAGCTGACCACGGACGCCTCCGCCGAGTCGACCGACCACGACGCCGCGCCGTCGCCCGAGGACGCCCCGCGCCCGGAGCCCGTACGCGCCGAGGCCGCTGACGTCGACGCCGCCCAGGAACCTGTGCGCGACCCCGAGCGGTCCCTGCCGTGGTTCACGGCGGAGGTCACCGACGTCACGACGGAGGCCACCAACACCTCGGACAATCCCGAGGTCCTGGACATCCCCGCTCCCACGGTCGCCCCCGGATCCCCGGTCGATGATCCCCGTCCGGAAGAAAATTCTGGGGAAGCAGAGACGCCCGTAGAAGCCGAGTTTTTCGACGAATCATCCCAGGGGTCCGAGAAAGTCGTGCAGTTCAGCTCGGGGGTCACCGAAGAAGCTATCAATTCCGCTGATCCGGAGGGCCTGGCCGACGAACGGGAGGCCCAGGTCACAGGGGATACTGTGGACGATGGTGCCCACACCGAGCCCGCTGCGCAGCCCCGTGCCGCGCATGATGCCGAGCCCCACGATGCAGAGCCCCGCGCTGTCTCCCCGGAGACGAACTCGCCCGAGATCGCGGAGCTCATCCGACCTCGCGGGGCCGCGCATCGCCGTCAGAGCGGTCTGCTGTCCACTCTGACGGGTTTCCGGCGACGCAACCGCGGTTCACGCCGCGGTTGAGTGGGAGCCGCAGACCTTTCAAGAGGGCAGGAGAGACATGCACGAGAAACTGATCCCCATCCGGCAGATCGTCACGGCGCGCAACCCGGGTGAGTCCGAGTTCCACCAGGCTGTGGACGAGGTCTTCGAGTCGTTGGGTCCCGTGGTGGCTCGCCATCCGGATCTGTTGGACTCCGCGATCGTGGAGCGTATCTGCGAACCCGAACGTCAGATCATTTTCCGTGTGCCGTGGATGGACGACCAGGGCCAGGTGCACATCAACCGCGGGTTCCGGGTGGAGTTCAACTCCGCGCTGGGTCCCTACAAGGGTGGCTTGCGGTTCCACCCGTCGGTGTACCTGGGCATCGTGAAGTTCCTGGGTTTCGAGCAGATCTTCAAGAATGCGCTGACCGGTATGCCCATCGGCGGCGGCAAGGGTGGATCGGACTTCGACCCGTCCGGGCGCAGTGACGCGGAGATCATGCGGTTCTGCCAGTCCTTCATGACCGAGCTGTACCGCCACATCGGTGAGTACACGGACGTCCCCGCCGGTGACATCGGCGTGGGCGGGCGTGAGATCGGGTACCTCTTCGGTCAGTACAAGCGCATCACCAACCGCTACGAGTCCGGTGTGCTCACGGGCAAGGGCCTGTCCTGGGGCGGTTCGCTCGTGCGCACCGAGGCCACGGGCTACGGTGCGGTGATGTTCGCGGAGGAGATGCTCAAGACCCGCGGGTTGGACCTCGAGGGCCGGGACGTGATCGTCTCCGGTTCGGGCAACGTGGCGATCTACGCGATCGAGCGGGCCCAGTCGCTCGGCGCCAAGGCGCTCACGGCGTCGGACTCGAGCGGTTACGTGGTGGACAGCAACGGCATCGACCTCGAGCTGCTCAAGCAGGTCAAGGAGGTTGAGCGGGCCCGGATCAGCGAGTACGCCGAACGGCGCGGCTCGAGTGCCCGATTCGTCTCCGACGGTTCGGTGTGGGACGTCCCCGGCACGGTCGCGCTGCCGTGTGCCACGCAGAACGAGCTCAACGGCCGTCAGGCCAAGACCCTGCTCGAGAACGGGATCGTGGCCGTCGCCGAGGGTGCCAACATGCCGTGCACCACCGAGGCCGTGCACCGGTTCCAGGAATCGGACGTGCTGTTCGCGCCGGGTAAGGCCGCCAACGCCGGCGGTGTGGCCACGTCCGCGCTCGAGATGCAGCAGAACGCGTCCCGCGACTCGTGGAGCTTCGACTACACGCAGCAACGCCTGCGGGAGATCATGCGCGGGATCCACGATCGCTGCGCAGAGACCGCCGAGGAGTTCGGGATGCCGGGCAACTACGTGGCCGGTGCGAACATCGCGGGGTTCCTCAAGGTCGCCCGGGCCATGGTGGCCCAGGGCATCATCTGAGCACGGCCGCGTCCGGAGAGCGGCGCGCCGGGCGCCCGACCGTGCCATACGGCGGTCGGGCGCCGTACGACGTTTAGGGTGGGATATATGGCAACGCATCGAGAGGTTCTGCAATGGCTCGAGAACGAGCTGTTCGACGCAAACCTGGTGCTGGGTCAACGACTGCCCACCGACAAGGACCTGGCCGCGATCTTCCGGGTGTCCCGCAACTCCATGCGTGAGACCCTCAAGATCCTGGAGGCCCAGGGCATCGTCAATCTCTTCGAGGGCCCGCACCGCAGCATTCTCCCCATCCTGGTGCGCGAACCGGCCGCGTCCGCGGGTCCCGCACTGCAGTTGCACATAGCGACGTCGCAGCACCCGTTGCGTGACATCGTCCAGACTCGCGTGATGCTCGAGACCTCGGCCCTCGAGAACGCCGAGAAGCACAGCATCCCGCGCGAGGAACTGCACGCGATCATGGCGCAGATGGACGAGGACCTGGGGCTCAAGCAGTTCCACCACCTCTACGTGAGCTTCCACATCGCGCTGGTCAAGGCGGGCGGCAACGCGGTGAACGCGGCATTGTTCACTGCCCTGCGGGACTCGATCTACGAGTACACCCTGGCACTCGTGGGTCATGTGCCGCTGTGGAGCACCACGTCCAGCCGCATCCGCGCCGAACACCGGGCCATCGTGGGCGCCCTCGAAGCGGGGGACCACAACCTGGCCGCCCGCCTCGTGGCCGAACACATCACCTACCAGTACGAGGAAGCCGGCGTGGACCCGGACGACTCCCGCGCCTCGGTCGCGGAACCACGCTCGCTGGACCGTGTGGCGTCGTCCCGGGACAAGCGCACGGCCACGCCGCGGGGGCGTTCCGTCACGGAGCAGGACGGGCGGCCAGAGCAGGACGAGGAACTCGACGCCGATCGCCGCGCGAGCGCCTGAGCGCCCGTTTTCGGGCCCGGCGGGGTCGCACGGTAAGGTAGGCCAGTAGTTTGCCGTTAAACGTATGTTGCCCCCGCGTTAGCAGGGGCGGGGCGGTGTTCACCCGCGGCCCCCAGCAAATACCACTGTCCAGAGAACTGTGAGGGATCCTATGGGTTCGGTCATCAAGAAGCGCCGCAAGCGCATGTCCAAGAAGAAGCACCGCAAGCTGCTTCGCAAGACTCGTCACCAGCGCCGTAACAAGAAGTAAGCGCGCCCGTGATAGGCCCCGTTCCCGCTATGGGAACGGGGCCTTCATCGTGTGCGCAGTGTCCGCGTGCGTAGCATGGGCCGCATGACGCAGCAGCCCGTGAGCCCCGACCGTCTCGATCCCGCCCGTCCGGCCGAACCGGGCCCCGCCGTGCAGGCGGAACCCGCAACGGCGACGGCGCGTGAAACCGGCGCGGGCGCCGGTGCCGCGGGGAGGCAGGACGGGCGCGAGCGACGTCGTACGCCCCTGCTCTCCGGCGCGGACTGGACCCGCCCGCGCCCGGCGCACACAGTGACGCTGCTGACCAAACCGGGATGCCATCTGTGCGAGGACGCGCGCGAGGTCGTGACCGGGGTGTGCGAGCAGACGGGCAGCGAGTACCGCGAGCGGGACATCACGGGCGATCTGCAGCTGCTGCGCGACTACGCCGAGTACATCCCCGTGGTCTTCGTGGACGGAGCCCCGTGGGACCGGTTGCGCATCGACGCCGCCCGGTTGCGCGCCGTGCTGTCCTGACGCGCAGTGCTGTCCTGACGGGGTCAGTTCCGTGCCGACGGGACCGATTGGGGGCTGACAGCGGGGTTTGAGACACTGGGGGCATGCCTTCAGCAACCGTTCACCTCCTGCGCCACGGCGAGGTCCACAACCCCGCGCACGTGGTCTACGGGCGGCTCCCGGACTACCACCTGTCCGAGAAGGGCGCTCGGATGGCCGAGGCCGCCGCGGCGGACCTGGCCCGGCGGGTCCAGGATGGCGATCGGATCGTTCTGCTGGCGTGCTCGCCGCTGACCCGCACGCGGGAGACTGCCGCACCCGTGGCCCGCGAGCTGGGGCTCGAGGTACGCACGGAGGAGCGGTTGATCGAACCGGCCAACCACTTCCAGGGTCTGCACGTGACCGGGCGTGAGCTCGCCAAGCCCAAGCACTGGCCCTACATGCTCAACCCCTTGCGGCCCTCGTGGGGTGAGCCCTACAAGGCGCAGGTCGAGCGCATGGCACAGGCCGTGCGGGAACTCGCCCGGGACGCGGTGCGCCGCGGTGGCGACGGCGCCCAGGCCGTGGCCGTGTCCCACCAGTTGCCGATCTGGCTCACGCGGTTGTCCGCGCAGGGCCGTCCGTTGCCGCACGACCCGCGGCGGCGTGAGTGCAACCTCGCGTCCCTGACGTCCTTAACGTTCGAGGACGTGGACGCCGCGCAGGTCCCGGAGGTCTCCTACCGGGAACCCGCCGCCCACCTCTATCCAGGCGTCAATCAGCTTCCCGGCTCATAATTTGATCTCTCACCCCACGACCTCTTCCCAGGTGTTCTCCCCGTGACTTCTCCGCGTTGTTCATCCGCCCGTTCCCTGCCTGCCCGTGCCCGAGTGCGCACGGGAGCGGTCGCCGTGGTGGCGTGTCTGGGGCTCGCGCTCGCGGGGTGCTCGTCCTCGGGCAACGACAGCCTCGCCCAGCAGGCCAACGCCGGCGGTGAGAAGGGCTACGTGGCCGGTGACGGTTCCGTGAGCGAGTACGCGCCGGAGCAGCGCGGGGAGCCCGTGCAGTTCGATGCCGAGATGTTCGACGGCAGCACCGTGAGCGCCGAGAGCCTGCGCGGCAAGCCCGCCGTCGTGAACTTCTGGTACGCAGGGTGCGCGCCGTGCCGCGCGGAGGCCCCGGACCTCGTGGCCTTGCACCACGAGTACCAGGACCGCGCGCAGTTCCTGGGCGTGAACCTGCGCGACCAGCAGCCCACCGCGGAGGCGTTCGAACGCAACTACGGGGTGGACTACCCCTCCGCGTCCGATCTCAACGGGGCCGTGCTGCTCGCACTGAGCGACTACGTCCCGCCGCAGGCCGTCCCCACGACCCTTGTTCTGGACGAGCAGGGTCGCGTGGCCGCCCGCGTGCTGGGCAAAGCGGACAAATCCACCCTGGACGCCCTGATCAAGGACACGGTGGCTGAATCCGCATGAACGGCAATGCCTTCGCCGAGGTCGTCCTCGACGGTTCACTGATTGCCGCGCTGCCCGTGGCGCTGCTCGCGGGATTCGTCTCCTTCGCCTCACCGTGCGTGCTGCCCCTAGTGCCCGGGTACCTGGGCTACATCACCGGGCTCACCGGGGTGGACCTGCGGGAACAACGGCGCGGGCGGATCCTCACGGGCGTGGTGCTGTTCGTCCTGGGGTTCTCCGCGGTGTTCGTGCTGATGTCCGTGGTGCTCGCGCAGCTCGGCGCGTTCGCGTGGTTGTTGGGCCAGCAGTGGATCATGGTGGTGCTCGGGATCCTGGTGATGCTCATGGGCGTGGTCTTCATGGGTGGTTTCTCGTGGTTCCAGCGTGACCGCAAGATCGAGCGCCGCCCGCCCCCGGGGCTGTGGGGTGCGCCCCTCCTGGGGATGGCCTTCGGTCTGGGGTGGGCCCCGTGCATCGGCCCGACCTTCGCCGCGGTGCAGGCGCTCGTCTACGTGGACGGCGCGTCCACCGGCAAAGCCGTGGTGCTCACCACCGCCTACTGCCTGGGACTGGGCGTCCCGTTCGTGCTGATCGCCCTGGCGTTGCGCCGGGGCATGGGGGCCATGTCCTTCTTCCGCAGGCACCGTCTCACGCTGCAGCGCGTGGGCGGTGCCGTGCTCGTGCTCATCGGGGCCGCCATGGCCACGGGCGTGTGGTCCGCACTGGTCTCGTGGGTCCAGTCCGAATTCGTAACCGATTGGGTGATGCCGATATGACCGAGACGCGCACGCCACGCCCGAAGAAGGCGCAGCGTTCCGACGTGGAGGTCCCCTCGCTGGGTCCCCTCGGCATGGCCCGGTGGGCCTGGCGGCAACTGACCAAGATGTCCACGGCCCTCGTGCTGTTGTTGTTGCTCGCGATCGCCGCGGTCCCGGGATCCCTGTTCCCCCAGCGGGTCCAGGACCCGGACGCGGTGACCAGCTACATCGAGGCGAACCCCACCATGGGTCCGTGGCTGGACCGCCTGCAGCTGTTCGACGTCTTCTCCTCCTACTGGTTCTCCGCGATCTACCTCCTGCTGTTCATCTCGCTCGTGGGCTGCGTGCTCCCGCGCGCCGTCCAGCACTTCAAGGCGTGGCGTTCCAAGCCGCCGCGCACCCCGCGCCGGATCTCCCGGTTGCCGCAGTACCGCAAGGTCATGCTGGGCGGGCGCGACGGCGCTGCCGCACCTTCCCCGGACGACGCCGTCGAGCAGGCCGCCGCCGCCCTGAAGAAGCGCGGCTACCGGGTGCAGACACAGGACCTGGGCTCCGCGGCGCCGTCGGTCGCGGCCGAGCGCGGGATGCTCAAGGAAGTGGGCAACATCCTCTTCCACGTAGCGCTGCTGGGAGTGTTGGTCTCCGTGGCGATCGGTGCCCTGTTCGGGTACAAGGGGCAGAAGATCATCGTGGAGGGGGAGTCCTTCGTGAACACCCTCGTGGACTACGACTCCTTCAACCCGGGGACCAATTTCGACCCGGACTGGCTCAACCCCTTCTCGGTGCGGCTCAACAACTTCCAGGCCACGTTCAACCGGGACACCTCCGATCCCCGGCACTACGGTCAGCCCACCGACTTCAACGCGGACCTGACCGTCACGGACGAACCCGGGGCCACACCCCAGGACGTGAACCTCGCGGTCAACAAGCCCCTCAACGTCAACGGCACCAAGGTGTACCTGGTAGGCAACGGTTACGCGCCCGTGATCCGCGTGACGGACGGGGAGGGCAACGTGGCCTACGAGGGCCCCGTGGTCACGGTCCCCTCGGACTCCGTGTACACGTCCTCGCTGACCCTCAAGGTCCCGGACGCCCGCCCCGATCAGCTCGGGTTCGTGGGGTTGTTGTTGCCCACGGCCGTCTCGGAGCCGGGGGAGATCCCGCGCTCCGCGGACCCCGCACTGAACAACCCCGCGCTGATCCTGTCCTCGTTCTACGGGGACCTGGGCCTGGACAGCGGGCAACCGCAGAACGTGTACGTGCTCAACACCGAGAACCTCACGGAACTGAACTCCATGACTTCGGCCAACGGCCCGATCCTGCTGGACGGTCAGCACCGCGAGGTGCAGTTGCCCAACGGCAAGGGCAGCGTGGAGTTCCTGGACGTGAAGCGCTACGTGGGTCTGGACGTGCACAGCGACCCCGGGCGGATCCCCGCGTTCATCTCCTTCGTGCTCGCGTTCATCGGGCTCATCATGAGCCTGTTCATCGCGCGCCGGAGGGCGTGGGTGCGGGCCACCACCACGGAGGACGCCAACGGGGTGCGGTGTACTGTTCTGGAGTACGGACTGTTGGCGCGTGGCGAGGACCACCGCTTGGGCGCGGAAGCGGAAAAACTGACAGCTCTGTGGACGTCATTGTGGGAGGACCGCGGCGTGCGGGAGTTCCACCTGAATTCGAAGGCGTGAACTAATGGGTAGCAACATCAACGTGACCTTGGGCAACTGGAGCGAATGGTTCATGCTCCTGGCCGCCATGACCTACCTGGTGGTGTTTGTGGCCTTCGTATGGGACATGGCCTCCCACTCCAAGACCCTCGGCCTGACTGAACGTGCCCGGCGTGACACCGCCGAGGGCGAGGCCAAGGAACTCGTGGGCGCCACGGCCGCGCATTCCGGGGCCCGGGCGGCGGGTTCCGCCACGGTCGGTTCCACGGTGTCGCGCTCCGCGTCCACTCGCTCTTCCGCCGGGGGTGCGTCGGGCGACGGCGCGGGGACCGGTGAATCCGTCGCGGATGAGTTCCGGACCTCGGCGGACGGCGCCAAAGGCGTGAACGAGTTCGAGGCGCTGGACTACCAGCACAACAGCCGCCGCCCGGCTGCGCGCGTGGCCGTGACCCTCATGGTTATCGCGTTCCTGCTGCACGCGTTCGCGGTGGCCTCCCGCGGTGTCGCCGCGGACCGTGTGCCGTGGGCCAACATGTACGAGTTCTGCACCACGGGCGCCCTGGTGGTGGCCGGCGTGTACCTCGTGACGCTGTTCTTCAAGGACCTGCGCTTCGTGGGACCCATGGTCTCCGGCCTCGTGCTCATCATGCTGTGTCTGGCCACGATCGCGTTCCCGACCCCCGTGTCCCCCTTGCAGCCCGCGCTGCAGTCCTACTGGCTCATCATCCACGTGTCCATCGCGGTCGCGGCCTCCGGGATCTTCACCATCACGTTCGCGATGGCCGTGCTGCAGTTGCTGCAGTCCCGCCGCGAGAAGAAGCTGGCCACCGGCGAGGACGCCCGCCTGGGCTTCCTGCGGGCCGTGCCCACGTCCGTGACCCTCGAGAACTTCTCGTTCCGGCTCAACTCCGTGGGATTCGTGTTCTGGACCTTCACCCTGGCCGCCGGTGCCATCTGGGCGGATCAGGCCTGGGGTCGGTTCTGGGGCTGGGACACCAAGGAGGTCTGGACCTTCGTGGTGTGGACCGTCTACGCCGCCTACATGCACGCGCGCGTGACCCGCGGCTGGAACGGCAATCGTTCCGCGTGGCTGTCGATCGCGGGCTACCTGTGCGTGGTGTTCAACTTCACGGTGGTCAACACGCTGTTCCCGGGCCTGCACTCGTACTCGGGCCTGTGAGTCCTCCGCGGGCATGAGCCCGTGACATGAGTTCGCGAAACAGGTGAGCCCCGTCCCTCATGGGGCGGGGCTCACGTCATGTTCAGGGGGTATCTCGGGCTCGTTACCGGGGAGTGGAACCACCGGGACGCGAGTCGTCGCCGCGCGGATCGTCGGGGTCCAGGCCGTCCGCGTCGGGATCGGCCCGGGGAGCGTCTGAGTCTTCCGAGTGGGAGCCGCTGCGGGGGGCGGCGTCGTCCGGGCCGTCCGCACGGACATCACCCGCCGGGTGGTCGGGGGAGGGAGCAGCGAGGCGCGGGTCGGAGGGATCCAACACCGGTTCCTCGGCGTCGGGGCGTTCGCCCGGGGCGCGACCGGTGCGCTTGAGTTCGTTCTCCCATTCCTGGAGCTTGCGAGCGCGTTCCTGTTGCTTGCGCCGCTCCTCGAGGTTGCGCAGGAACTGGGGGTCGTCGTCCGGGCCGCGGCCGCGCTGGGGTTCGCGAGCGGCGTCGTCCTTGCGGGGGCGGCCGAAGAAGAGCCACAGCACCGCCCCGACCACCGGCAACAGCAGGATCACCAACAGCCAACCCCACTTGGGAATGGCCCGCACGGCGTACTTGTCCGACTGCGCGCACTCGATGAGCGCGTAAATGATGACGCCCACAGCGAGGGCGCCTGCTCCGATGATCAGGATCGCTCTGCCCATGCGGATCATCCTAGGGGAGTGGACTGGGCAGTTCCTCTTCGGGTCAACCTCGCGGGTGCGGGAGCACGTCCCGTCCGGATCGAGCCCGGGCAGGAAGGCGTCCTGACCAGGGCCGGGCCTTGAGCGGGGAGGGCGTTCGAGGCCGATGCCCCGCACGGGCAACGTCCTGTCCAGATCGGGGCTTTTCGCAGGCAACCACGGTGCCCGGGAAGCACCCAGGGCGGGCCCGTAGAATGGTCGGGTGAACTTCGTGAAGTATTCCCTGCTGCGCCTGGGCATCCTGGTGGTGCTCTTCCTGCTGTGCATGTACCTGGGGCTGGGGTTGGTCTTCTCCGGGATCGCGGCCGTGGTGGCGGCCTTCGCGATCTGCTACATCTTCTTCCCCAAGCTGCATTACGCCGCGGGCCAGGACTTCCACCGCTGGATCTCACGCACCCCCAAGCCCACCAACCGGGTGGCCCTGGAGGACCAGGAGATCGAGGACTCCTACACGGACCGCGAGGCTCGCAAGGACGTCTGAGCGTCCGCCCGCGGGGTTCTGGCCCGGGGCACTTCAGCGATCGCGGTGGCGCACACCCGGAGCGCGACGCCGTGATTCAAGCGGCGGGGAGTGTCAGCCCAGGTACTGGTGCACCAGCACTGCGATCGCGTAGAGCACGGTCACACCCAGGTTGATGAAACCGCACTGCTTGAGCACGGGGATCAGCTCGCGCCGGTCGGTGGTCCTGAGCACGGTCACGGCCGCGCCGATGGCCAGTGGCGTCACGGCATAAATCAGCAGCACCCACGGGTTGTGGGGCACGAGCAGCAACGGCAGGACCATCCCCACGAACAGCTCCGTGGTGAACGTGAGCCGGGCCTTCGGATCGCCCAGACGCACGGCCAGGGTCTTCTTGCCCACGGCGCGGTCCCCGGGGATGTCCCGGACATTGTTGGCCATGAGCAGCGCGCACGCGAACAGCCCGGTGGAGATCGCCAGGACCCACGACTCCAGGTTGAGCCGCCCGGCCTGGGTGATCGTGGTACCCAGGGTGGCCACGAGACCGAAGAAGATGAACACGAAGAGATCGCCGAGTCCCATGTACCCGTAGGGCTTCTTGCCACCCGTGTAGCCCCATGCCGCGAGGATCGCCAGGACACCCACCGCGGCGAGCCACCACTGCTGGGAGACCACCACGAGCGCGATGCCCGCGAGCGCGGCTAGCCCGAAGCACACGAACGCCGCGGTCTTGACCTCGCGGGGGGATGCCGCACCGGAGCCGGTCAGACGCAACGGGCCCACGCGATCGTCGTCCGTCCCGCGCACGCCGTCCGAGTAGTCGTTGGCGTAGTTCACCCCGATCTGCAGGAACAGCGCGACCAGCAGCGCGAGGACCGCGGGGCCCAACCGTGCGGCAGCCATCCACTGGGCGGCGGCGGTGCCGGCGATCACGGGGGCCGCGGCCATGGGAAGCGTACGCAGACGTGCTCCCTCGACCCACTGAGCTGGTGTGGCCACGGTGCAACCTTTCGAGAACGGGGACGGGTTCGTGTCATTGTTTCACGCGCTGTGCACGTGCACACGTTCCGGGGACACGATGAGCCCAGGCGGTCTCAGCGGCCCGGCCGTGGAGGCGGTCGCGGATTCCGGTCGGGCGCTGGGGCGCCTGAGTGCGTCAGACATGCGCGGTCTCGCCGAGCCCAAGGGATGACGACGGCGCGAACGCGGTAAGCCGCCCGGTCCGGTTCAGCCCACCACCATGGCGGTGACGCGCTGGTCGGGATCCCACCGTCGCAGGCCCGTGATCTCGACCGCGCGCGGTGCGGGCACGTCTGCGAGTACTTCCAAGGCCTTACCCACCTGAGACGCGGTGAGTCGCTTACCCAGGGTCAGGTGCGGAACCCACGGGCGCGCCGGGGGTCGGGACTCCGCCGCGATCCGTTCCAGCTCGCGGACGGCCTCCGTGACCCCGGGTGGCACAATCACCGACTCCGCGAGCACGAACGGCCCGTGCCCCACAACGAGCAACCCAGGGATGTCCACGGAACACGGCAACAATGCGGAGAACATCTCCCGTGCTCGGGCCAGGACGTGTTCGGGCATCGAGGGCGCGGACAGTGCGGTGATGTGCGGGGCGTTGGACGCACCGCGATGCGTGGCGAGGCTCGGTAGACCGGCCCCGTGCAGTGCCGCCCACCGCGAGCGGATCAGATCATCTGAGGCGGGGGAGAGCACCAGGTCGAGGGAGTGCGCGGGCATGATGTCACCTCGTCCCGTCCGTGGGTTCGTCACGCAGGACCGCCCGGCCTGTCGCGGTCGGCAGCCACACCCCGGCCCCGTGGAACGCCGGCGCGCTATACATCGGGGCTGGCGAACAACGCTTCGGCGGAACGGCGGTCGGGTTTCCCCGTGGCCAGCATGGGCAGTTGCGCCACGTGACGCCACAGCTTGGGCACCGCGGGGGCTCCGAGCCCGTCCCGGATCGCCGAGGACAGTTCACGCTCCACGGCATTGAGGTCCGAGCCCTCCCGCAGCGCGATCAACGCCGCGACCGCCTGCCCCCACTCCGGGTGCGGCACCGCGAGCACGAGTGCCTGGCGGACCCGCTCATCACGCTGCAGTTCGGCCGCGACCAGTCCCGCGGAGACCTTCACACCGCCGGTGTTGATGACGTCGTCCGTGCGGCCCAGCACCCTGAGCGTCCCGTCCTCCCGCAGCACACCGAGGTCGTCCGTGCGGTACCAGCGCACGCCGCCGATCACACGGAAGTGGTCCGCGGTCTGGGCGGGATCGTCCAGGTAGCCGTCGGCCACGGCCGCCCCGCCCAGCCAGATCCGGCCCTCCCGGCGCTCGTTCGGGTCGGGTACGGCGCTGGACGGTGCACCGTCGGGGACGATCCCGGCGGTGACGGCGTCGAGCGCGGCGTCGTCGTACACGCAGCCCCCGCACGTCTCCGACATCCCGTACGTGCGCACCACGTGCACGCCCTCGTCCGCGGCGCGCGCGGCGAGGTCGGGGTACAGCGCGGAGCCGCCCACGAGGACGGCATCGAAGCGGGCGAGGGCGGCGACGGCGCGCGGGTCGGGTGCGCCGTCGCGCGGGTCCAGAATGCGCTGCAGCTGCGTAGGCACCACCGAGACGTAGCGCACCGGATGGGTGAGCCGCTGCGCGGCGTCCGCGAACGCGGCGGGGGTGAAATGCTCGGTGGGCATCGCGACCGGGCGCGTGCCCGCAAGCACCGAGCGCGCCAGCACCTGGATGCCCGCGACGTAGTGCGCCGGTAGGCACAGCAACCATTGACCGGGGCCTGTCGTGGCACGCTCGGTGGCGCGACCGGAGGCCGTGAGAGCTTGCGTGCTCAGCACGGTCTTCTTGGGGCGCCCGGTGGAGCCAGACGTCGCCACGACCACCGCAGGGCCCGGTCGGGACAGGGCTGCGGTCAGGCGCGGTACGAGCTCGAGTGGGTCCCCGGGGACGGGCCCGTCCAGGGTGACGACGTCGCTCGGCAGCGCCCGCGCCTCGGGTGCCGGCACGGGCTCACCCGGCAGCGCGGGATCATTCGGATAATCCGACATGCCGTGATGTTCAGAAGTAGTAGGGGAACGCGGACCAGTCGGGGTCGCGCTTCTGGAGGAAGGCGTCCCGGCCCTCGACGGCCTCGTCGGTCATGTAGCCCATGCGGGTGGCCTCGCCCGCGAAGACTTGCTGGCCCACCATGCCGTCGTCCGGGAGATTGAACGCGTACTTGAGCATCCGCACGGCCTGCGGGGACTGAGCGGTGATCTTGCGGGCCCACTCGACGCTCGTCGTCTCGAGGTCCGCGTGCGGGACCACCCGGTTGACCGCGCCCATCCGGTGCATGTCCTCGGCGGAATATTCATCCGCGAGGAAGAAGATCTCTCGTGCGAACTTCTGGCCCACCTGGCGGGCCAGCAAGGCGGAGCCGTAGCCGGCGTCGAATGAACCCACGGTCGCGTCCGTCTGCTTGAACTTGCCGTGCTCGCTCGACGCGATGGTGAGGTCGCACACCACGTGCAGCGAGTGGCCGCCGCCAGCGGCCCAACCGGAGACCGCGGCGATCACGACCTTGGGCATCGTGCGGATCAGACGCTGGACCTCCAGGATATGCAGGCGCCCGGCGCGGGCCGGGTCGATGGAGTCCGCGGTCTCACCCTCGGCGTAGTGGTAGCCGTCCCGGCCGCGGATGCGCTGATCGCCGCCCGAGCAGAACGCCCACCCGCCGTCCTTGGCGGAGGGGCCGTTGCCCGTGAGGATCACGGCGCCAACGTCCGAGGACATCCGGGCGTGATCCAGGCTGCGGTACAACTCGTCCACGGTCCCGGGACGGAATGCGTTGCGCACCTCGGGCCGGTCGAACGCGATCCGCACCCACGGCAGATCCCTGACCACGTCCCCGTCCCGTTCCACCCCGCGGTGGTAGGTGATGTCCTGCAGGTCCTCGAAGCCCTGCACCGGACGCCACTGCTGCGGGTCGAAAATCTCGGATACCTGCTCGGGAAGCTGCGCGTTGGTCATGGGTACCACTCTAGGCAGGTGGCCGGGGCGCCGTCCCACTCGGCGTCGGGTCCGTTGACGTCGCTGTGCCCGCCGACACTGCTCGGTCGTGGCCGTTCGAGCGGCCCGCCATCGCGACCGCGCACGCGCCGACGACCACGGCCACGAACGTCAAGGTGAGGAACGTGAAGGTGAGCATTCCCGTCACCGCTGTCACCACCAACAGGATGACACCGGCGACGATCGCGCCGATGCCCAGTGCGCGGCCACGTTTCGCGGTCGAGTTCATGCCCACCTCTCCGTCGGGGGCTGCCCACCCTAACAACCACGTCCGAGGGCTCGGCCATACTGGAACCCATGAGTGCCGCCCCGTTCGACGTCCGCCGGATCGGCCGGGGCCTGCCGTTCGCGGAGTCCGTGCCGGCTCTGCAGGAGGCGCTGCGCGGGGGCGCGGCCGTGGTGCAGGCCCCGCCCGGGACGGGCAAAACCACTCTCGTGCCGCCGATGGTGTCCAACGCGGTCCGGGAAAACCTCGTAGGGGCGTCCGGTGCGGATGCTGATCCCGTCACCGGCCGCGTCGTCGTCGTCCAGCCCCGCCGGGTGGCCGCTCGGGCCGCCGCGCGCCGGCTGGCCGCGCTCACGGTGACGGAGCCGGGCGGCGTCGTCGGCTGGAGCGTGCGGGGCGAGCGCAGGACGTCGAAGGCCACTCGGGTGGAGTTCGTGACCCCCGGCATCCTGCTGCGCCGACTGCTGCAGAACCCGGAACTGGCCGGGACCGCGGCCGTGGTGCTGGACGAGGTGCACGAGCGGGGCGTGGAGTCGGACCTGCTCGTGGGGATGCTCGCGGAGCTGCGGCAGCTGCGGGAGGACCTCGTGCTCGTGGCCATGTCCGCCACGGTGGAGGCGAAACGGTTTGCGGCCCTGCTGGGAGGGGACGCGCCCGCTCCGGTGGTGGACTGCCCGTCCGCGCTGCATCCGCTCACAGTGGAGTGGGCGCCGGGCCCGCAGCGCCTCGACGAACGGGGTGTCACCCCCGCGTTCCTGGCTCATGTGGCCCGCACCGCCGCGGCGGCTCATGCCCGCGCCGTGGCCACCGACCCGACCGTGGACGCCCTCGTGTTTCTCCCCGGCGCCCGGGAGGTCTCCCGTGTGGCGGCCGAGCTGCGCGGCCTCACCGACGCCGAGGTCTTGGAACTGCACGGTCAGCTCAGCCCGCGCGAGCAGGACCGCGCCGTCGCGGGCCGCGCGCCGGGGGAGCGCCCGCGCATCGTGGTCACCACGTCCCTCGCAGAGTCCTCGCTCACCGTCAACGGCGTGCGCCTCGTGATGGACTCTGGTCTGGCCCGCCAGCCCCACCGGGACGCCGGGCGCGGGATCTCCGGGCTCGTCACGGTCTCGGCGTCCAAGGCGTCGGCCGAGCAGCGCGCCGGCCGCGCCGCTCGCCAGGGCCCGGGCACGGTGGTGCGCTGCTACGACGACGCCGCCTGGGGCGCCATGCCCGCCCACTCCGTTCCCGAGGTGCGCACGGCGGACCTCACCGCCGCGTGCCTCGCGCTCGCCGTGTGGGGCTCACCGGGAGGTGAGGGGATGGCCCTGCCGGACCCGCTGCCGCACCGTGCCCGCGCGGACGCCGAAGCCGAGCTGACGCGCCTCGGCGCGGTAGCCGAGGACGGCCGCGCCACCGGCCTCGGACGCCTGCTGGTCTCCCTGCCGGTGGAACCCCGCTGGGGTCGCGCCCTGTTGGACGGAGCGGACCTCGTGGGTGCTAGAACGGCGGCGGAGGTCATCGCCGCCGTCTCCGACGGCGTCCGCGTGCCCGCTGCGGACGTCCCCGCGCTGGTGCGCGGGCTGCGCTCCTCCCGCGGTGGCGAGTCCGCTCGGTGGCGCCGCGAGGCGCAGCGGTTGGAGCGGATGGCGGCGCACCCCGCGCTGGCGGGCGACGGTGCGGCGGAGGGAGCCGAGGAGAACAAGGACGCGCCGCCCCGCGGGCCGGAATCGGACGTGCCCGACGACGTCCGGGAGGGTGTCGTCGTGGCCCTGGCGCGGCCCGAGTGGATTGCCCGGCGGATGGATGCCCACGGGGACCAATGGCTGCTCGCCTCCGGAACACGCGCGGGGCTGGAGACCGGGAGCCCGCTGCGTCACCACGAGTGGTTGGCCGTCGCCGAACTGACGCGCGCCGCGGGCAGGGTTGCCGCGGGCACCGGCGCGGTGATCCGTGCGGCGGCACCCCTGGACCTGGCGCACGCGCAGCTCGCCGCCGGTCCGCTTGCCCGCACTGAGACGCGCGCGAGCTTCTCGAACGGTCGCGTGAGCACCCGCGAGGTGCGTGCGGTGGGCGCGATCGAGCTCTCCGCCACGCCCGTCCGCGCGGATCCGGACACGGCCGTGCCCGCCATCCGCGCCGCGCTCGCCGCCGAGGGCCTGGACCTGCTGCCGTGGGACGACGCTGCCCGCGGGCTGCGCGCCCGGCTCGCGCTGCTGCGTCGTCACCTGGGGGAGCCGTGGCCCGGGGTCGACGACGCCGCCCTGGTCGAGCGCGTGACCGAATGGCTCGCCCCCGAACTGCGGGACGTGGCGCGTGGCGGGTCGCTGCGGTCGATCCGCGTGGTCGATGCGCTGCGCAGGCTGCTGCCCTGGCCGGAGGCGGCGCGCTTGGACGAGCTGGTCCCCCAGCGGCTCATGGTTCCCAGCGGGAACACCGCCCGGATCGACTACCCGGCGGTCTTCTCGGAGGACGAACCCGCCCGTCCGCCGGTGGTCGCGGTGAAACTGCAGGAGTGCTTCGGATGGGCGCAGACGCCGCGCGTCGTGGCCGGGCGTGTGCCCGTGCAGTTCCACCTGCTCTCCCCGGGGCGGAGCACGCTCGCGATCACCGATGACCTCGCGTCCTTCTGGTCGGGGCCCTACGCCCAGGTCCGGGCCGAGATGCGTGGCCGTTACCCCAAGCACCCCTGGCCCGAGGACCCGTGGAACGCGGTGGCCACAGCCAAGACCTCCCGCGCGCTGCGGCGGGACGGCTGAGCGGGGCCCGTGCGCGGGCGGACAGCGCGGGCCCGGTGTGCGAGCGCGGCCCGGGCGGTGGGGGGTTTGGACGGTTGCGCCGGGCCGGGGCGGTGCAGGTGGGTGGAGGCTGCTGAAGCCTGACCACGGAGGTGGTGCGGTGCGGACGGGACGGCCGTGGACACCCCGTTTGAGATCCGCTGTGAGCTGCGTTACGGTGAAGTTTCGCCCCACCCCGGAGTGCATCACCACGTGCGCCCTGGGTCCGACCGTTCACCTCACGGCGCGGAAGCACCGGGCAGCACGACTGGCAGACGACCCGCACCGGCCCCTCATCGTCCAGGCCGGTCCGTGTGATCGGCTTGCCCGCGCTACCCCACCTCACCCGTCACGCCGCACGGGAGGGCCGGAGAGCACCCGCGCAGCCGCGGCTCACCGCCCGCACGTGCCCGGACACCGAGGTCAGAGGGGGCGTGTCCGTTCTCAGACACAGATCGCGAAGTGACTCTCATGACCACCACCACTGCGGAAACCACCATGACCATCGATCCCACCGAGACCCCCGCCGTGGGCCCGGAACTGGCCCGTTCGTGGCTGCTTGTCAACGGCTCCCACACGTCCCGTTTCGACCAGGCCGCGCAGAGTGCCGCGGACGCCGTGGTGCTGGACGTCGAGGACTCCGTGGCACCCGCGGACAAGGCCCAGGCCCGCGAGAACGTGATCGCGTGGCTCGGCTCCCGTAACCAGGAGGGTCAGGTCAACCGCGCGTGGGTGCGCGTCAACGGCTTCGGCACCGCCTGGTGGGAGGACGACCTCCTGGCGCTGAGGGACGTCCCCGGCCTGGACGGCGTGATGCTGGCCATGACCGAGTCCCCCGAGCACGTGACCCGCACCGCAGAGATACTGCGCGGCACCCGCATCGTGGCCCTGGTGGAGACCGCCCGCGGGGTGCAGAACCTGCAGGACATCGCCACCGCGCGCTCCACGTATCGCTTGGCGTTCGGGATCGGCGATTACCGCCGTGATACGGGCTTCGGCGAGAACCCGATGGCGCTGGCGTACACGCGCTCGCAGTTCACCATCGCCTCCCGCGCCGCGAACCTCCCGGGTCCCATCGACGGCCCGGCGGTGGGCGCGCTGGGTGCCAAGCTCGCCGAGGCCACCGGCGTCACGGACGAGTTCGGCATGACCGGCAAGCTGTGCCTCATGCCCGAGCAGACCGCCACGGTCAACGAGGGCCTGTCCCCGTCCCTGAGCGAGCTGTCCTGGGCCACCGAGTTCCTGGGGGAGTTCGAGGCCGAGGGCGGTCAGATCCGCAACGGTTCCGACCTGCCCCGACTGGCCCGGGCCCGCAAGGTGTTGGGGCTGGCGTCGGCATTCGGGATGCGCTTGCCGGAGGGCTACGACATGCACTTCGAGGCCCCCACCGACACCTACCACTGCTGACCTGGGCAGGGCGTGTGGCCCGGACCCGGGAGCGCCTTCAAACGTGGCCGTGGCTTGGGAGTGTCTGGAAAGTCGGCCGTGGCCTCCGCGTTGAAGCACACTCGAAGAGCGCAGCCCACGACGGCGCGGGACATCACCGCCCCGACGTGGGCTGCTCATTGCCAGGCATCGCCGTCGCGGCCGAAAATGGGGTGGGGACCGCGCGGTGCCCACCGCGCGGGACGCCACCGAACGGCGTCGCCGTCCCCGTCAGCTGATCCGGGTTCGCGGGTCCCCCGCGGGCGCGGTCGGACCGAGTGCGTCGAATGGAGAATGAGCCGTGAGCCCGTCAAACGAAACTACCGTGCGCCGAACCAAGATCGGGATCGTGGGGGCGGGATCCGTGGGGACATCCCTGGCCTACGCCGCGATGATCCGGGGCACGTCCACGGACATCGCCCTCTACGACCTGCAGACCGCCAAGGTGGAGGCCGAGGCACTGGACCTCTCCCACGGCCAGATGTTCGCCCCGGGCGTCCGGGTGGAGGGCTCGGACGACGTCGCCGTGCTCAAGGACGCGGACATCGTCTTCGTGACCGCCGGCGCCAAGCAGCGCCCCGGGCAGACCCGCCTGGATTTGGCCGGTGCGAACACCGCGATCCTCAAGTCGCTCATGCCGCAACTGGTGGAGCAGGCGCCGCAGGCGGTCTTCGTGCTGGTGACCAACCCGTGCGACGTGCTCACCGTGGTGGCCCAGCAGATCACCGGGCTTCCCCACCAGCGGATCATGAGCTCCGGAACCGTGCTGGACACCTCCCGGCTGCGCTGGTTGATCGGCAGCGAGGCGCAGGTGAACACCAGCAGCGTGCACGCCTACATCATCGGTGAGCACGGGGACAGCGAGTTCCCCGTGTGGTCCTCCGCGAGCATCGGTCAGGTACCGCTCAGCGAGTGGGAGGTGGACGGGCGCCGGCCCTTCACCACCGAGCGCCTGGACGAGCTCAAGGACCAGGTGGTCAACGCCGCCTACCGTGTGATCGAGGGCAAGGGCGCCACCAACTACGCGATCGGCCTGGCCGGGGTGCGTATCGCGGAGGCCGTGCTCAAGGACCAGCAGTCGGTGCTGTCCGTGTCCACCGTGCTGGAGGACTACTACGGCGTGAGCGGCGTGGCCCTGTCCGTGCCGTCCGTGGTGGGGGGCGCCGGTGTGGGCCAGCAGCTGCGCATTCCCATGGGCGAGCCGGAGAAGCAGCAGCTGCGCGCGTCAGCGGGGACCATGCGGTCCTCGCTGCACGACCTCGGCTTCTGAGCCCGCGCGCCCCGGCGGAACGGGTTTCGCAGGAATGAACGACGCCCTCGCACCGTGCGGTGCGAGGGCGTCGTCCGTCTGCGCCGCGGCGCAGGCCGTGGAACTCAGACGGTCCCGGGGGTGGTGCCACCGGCGGCCGCCTTGGCCGCGGCGGTGGGATCGGCTTGCTCGGGGTGGTGGACCAGGCGGAGAGTCTCGTCGAACTCGCGCTGGATCTCGGGGTTCTCCCGGTGGGTGGCCAGCGAGACGATGATGCCCACCAGACCACCCAGGATGAAGCCCGGGATGATCTCGTAGAGGTCACTCCACGGGGTGTACTGCCACAGGAACACGGTCGCGGCACCCACGACCATGGCGCTGATGGCGCCCGCGTTGGTGAGCTTGCGCCAGAACAGGCTCATGAGCACCACGGGGCCGAAGGCGGCACCGAAGCCGGCCCACGCGAAGCCCACGAGGTCCAGGATGGTGGAGTTCTGTTCCCACGCGAGAGCGGCCGCCACGAGGGCCACGAGCAGCACGCCACCGCGGCCCAGCCACACCTGCGCACTGGGGGACGGGGTGCGCTTGACGGCCAGGTTGTAGAGGTCCTCCACCAGCGCGGAGGAGGAGACGATCAGCTGCGAGGAGATCGTGGACATCACGGCCGCCAGGACGGCGGCGAGCACGAGGCCCGCGATCAGCGGGTGGAAGAGCACCTGGGACATGTCCAGGAAGATGGCCTCCGGGTCCGTGGGCTCCTGGCCCGGGCGGTTGCCGTAGTAGGCCATGCCCACCAGGGCGGTGCCGATGGCACCCAGCACCGTGAGGATCATCCAGCCGATGCCGATCCGGCGCCCGGACTTGGCGTCCGCGGGGGTGCGCAGCGCCATGAAGCGTACGATGATGTGGGGCTGGCCGAAGTAGCCCAGGCCCCACGCGAGGGAGGAAATGATGCCCACCGCAGTGCCGCCCGCGAACAGGGACAGCGCGTCGGGGTTCACGTTCTCGATCCGGGTGGCCATCTCACCGGGCCCGCCCACCAGGAAGATGCCCACGATCGGCACGAGCAGCAGCGCGCCCAGCATCAGCAGACCCTGGAACAGGTCCGTGTAGGACGCCCCCAGGAAGCCTCCGAAGAATGTGTAGAGCACGGTCACCCCGGCCACCAGGAGCATGCCCGTGAGGTAGCTGGTGCCGAACGAGGACTGGAAGAACACACCGCCGGCCACCATGCCGGAGGAGACGTAGAACGTGAAGAACACCAGAATGATCACACCCGAGATCACGCGCAGCACGCGGGTGTTGCCCTTGAGGCGGTTGTCCAGGAAGGACGGGATGGTGATGGAGTTGTGGGAGACCTCGGTGTACGCGCGTAGCCGCGGTGCCACGATCTTCCAGTTCACCCACGCACCGATGGTCAGCCCGATCGCGAGCCACGCCTCCACGAGACCCGAGAGGTACACGGCACCGGGCAGACCCATGAGCAGCCATCCGGACATGTCCGACGCGCCGGCCGACAGCGCAGCCACGCCGGGCTTGAGGTTGCGCCCGCCCAGCATGTAGTCGTCGAGGTTCTTGGTCTTGCTGTTGGCCCACAGGCCAATGCAGATCATGGCGATGAAATATGCCAGGATCGCCAGGAGTTGGTACGCCTGATCGGACATACTCGTGCCTTCCGGTACGGGGTCGTTGGACTGCGTCCACTGTATAGGGGAGGTGACGCAGATCCCATGTGAGCCGTATGAAACAGTTCACAACCCTACCGCTCCGGAGGCCCTACGGACGCGTCACCGGCCACGGTGTGAAGGTCGCGGGTTCGCGCCGCCACGAGCTCGGGTCCCAGCGGTCCAGCACGTCCGCGGCGGTGCGCACGGGGTGGACGATGCCCAGAGAGCCGGCGAGCCACGCGAGCACGTCCTGCGCCGTGTACCCGATGTCCTCGAGCTCCCCGAGCGTGACGGCGCCGTCCCGCTTGGCGAGCCGCGCCCCGGCGGGACCGAGCACCAGCGGCACGTGGGCGTACTCGGGAACCCGGTGCCCCAGCAGCCCCGCGAGATACGCCTGTCGCGGAGCGGACGGCAACAGGTCGTCCCCGCGCACCACCTGGTCCACACCCTGTTCGGCGTCGTCCACGACCACGGCCAGGTTGTACGCCGGCGTCCCGTCGTTGCGCACGAGCACCATGTCGTCCACGGCTCCCGTGTACTCGCCCACGAAGTGGTCGTGCACCGTGAACTCCCGCGTCTGCGCCCTCAGCCGGATGGCGGGGGGTCGCTGGGTACGACGTCGCGCGCGCTCGGCCGCACTCAGGTTCCGGCACGTGCCGGGGTACGCGCCCGGGATGCCGTGGGGAGCGGAGGCCGCCGCGTGGATCTCCTTGCGCGTGCAGAAGCACTCGTACGTGAGGCCCGCCTCGGTGAGATCCTGTACGCGGTCCAGGAATCGGGGAATGCGTTCGGACTGGTGGTCCACGGGGCCGTCCCAGTCGAGGCCGATCGCCCGCAGATCCGCCACGTTGCGCTGTGCGGCCCCCTTCTTGACCCGGTCCAGGTCCTCCACGCGCAACAGGAAGCGGCGCCCCGTGGCCCGCGCGAATCCCCACGCGGCCAGGGCCGTGCGCAGGTTTCCCAGGTGCAGGTCCCCCGACGGCGACGGCGCGAAGCGGCCCGCCGGGGTCACGGGGGTGTCGGGGTTGGTCGAAAACACGCGGCACACAGTAGCACCGCCCCGCCGCGGGTTCCCGTCGCGCGGGGCGGCCGGAGCGGCGTCGTGCCACATGCCCCGGTGGCTTGCGGCGATACGTAGAGGGTGCGGGGTTGCCGATAGAGTGAGCCCCATGGCACGCACCCAGGAGTTGCGCCCCGGCGTCTATGTGATCGGCACCGAGAACTGGAGATTGAACTCCGGTCTGGTGCTGGGCACTCAGCGCGCCCTGGTGATCGACACGGGTGCGGGGCCTCGCCAGGGCCGGGAGATCCTGACCGCGGTGCGTGAGCTCACGGAGCTACCGCTCACCGTGGTGAACACGCACGCGCACTACGACCACTACATGGGTAACGCGGTGTTCACGCGCGCCGGGGCCACCGAGTTCTGGGCGCACAAGGCGTGCGCGGCCGCGATGGCGGAGGTCGGCGAGTACCAGCGCAGTTTCGTGAGCACGCAGGAACCCGAGATGGGTGAGGGCCAGGGCATGGACACCCAGCTCGTTATGCCCACCAACACTCTTCCGGGGGACGGTCGCAGGCCTTCCCTGACCCGGATCGACCTGGGGGAACGCCCCGTCACCCTGTTCTTCCTGGGCCCCGGTCATACGGACAACGACGTGTGCGTGGGCGTGGACGACGTCGTCTTCTGCGGTGATCTCGTGGAGGAGGGGGCGGACCCCAACTTCGAGGACGCCTACCCCCAGCGCTGGGTGGAGTCCTTGCGCGCGCTCGCGACTCTGGAACGCTACCGGGTGTTCGTGCCGGGCCACGGCTCGCCCGTGACCGGCAACTTCGTGTCCCAGCAGGCGGACACCATGGAGCTGGCCATCCGGCGCGCTCGGGACGTGGGCCTCTCCGGTGAGGGCCCGTCCACCGCCTCGATGTACCGCTTGCCGTACCAGGCCGGCGTGGCCAGGGTTTTCCTGGACCGATTGGCGGCGATCTAGCCGGTCGTCACTCCCGGACGTTCGATAGCAGTTGCGTTCGTAGTCACCGGGTCGTGTCGCGCAGTCGCCGCGCCACGAGCGACCACCCCAGGGCCCCGGCTGCCGCGATGCCCACGTACCCCGCCGTGAGCGTGACCCGCCCGGCGAGCGTGCCCGCCACGGTCGGGGAGGGCCACCAGATTGCTGCCGCGAGCAATGCCGCGGCCACCACGGTCAGGGTGATCGCGGTGCCCAACCGGGGTCGCGCGGGGAATCGCGGGCGGTACACGGGCGCTCCGTAGGGGGCGGGCTGCGACCACGTCGGCTGGGGCTGCTGGTGCCCGTACTGCGCGTGCGGGTACCCCTGCTGAGCCTGCGGGTACGATGCCGCCCGCTCCTGCTCACCACGCTGCTGTTCCGCGAACTGCCGCTCGGCGCGCTCGTGGGCCGGCGGAAGATAGGCACTCTCGCCCCGGTCCTCGCTCCATTCGATGTCCTGGCGTCTACGCGAACGGTTCTTCCGGAACTGCCGGTAGAACTGGAGCGATGCCGCTCCGGGGCGGGCGTCGGTACGGGAGAGAGCGGCGTCGACGGCGCGTGCCACGAGGGTTGCCACGACGCCCCACCCGCCCACGATGAGCAGCGCGGCCGCGGCGTCCGTGGGACGGTGCCAACCGTTGAGGATGGTGAGCATGCCAATGACCGCCGCTATCAGGGCTCCCCAGCGCCCCGCCCTGGCCCGCAGGTGGGGAGGCGCCACGAGCAGCACGGCCATGAGCGCGGAGGCCGCCGCGGTCGTGTGACCGGACGGGAACGAGTTGGACGCGATCTGCTGGATCCCCAAATCGGGTTTGTCGAGCACCCCGTGCTTGAGGAACTGGGTGGTCACGTTCGCAGCGAACGCCGCCCCCGCGGCACATACGGCGGCCGTCCAACGGCGGTAGCGCACGGCCCACACGAGCGCGAGGACACCGGCGGCCACCGCCCCGAGCTCCGGGACGTACTGCGCGAGGACGAGGGCCGCGCCGGGGAAGTAGACATTGCGGTCGGCCTTGGCCTGGGCCAGGGCGACCTCGTCGAGTGCCTGACCCGTGACCGTGTGCAGACTGCCGTACGCGATGAGCATGACCAGACCCCACAGCACCGCGAGCGCCAGGAAGGCACCGACCACGGTCCGGGTGGTCACCGAGCGAGCGGAGGTCCCGGCCGGTGGGCCGGCGAACTGCGGATAGGAGGCCTCGGGGCCGCGGGGGGAGGGGGCGTGGGACACGGAAGACTTACCTCACCGATAGAAGGACAGGTGGGCCCACCCGGGTGTGGCGGGCCCGTCCCCATGGTGACACGTTCCGCCCGGACGGTGCTGTGAGTTCCGGGGTGGGCCGCCCGGGCCGAGAGCGCCACCAGGGGGGCTCAGTGGGCGAACGAGTTCTGGGGCGACATTCGGACCTAGCGTGCTCATTGGGGGCGAATTCCGACGGCGAGATCTGCCAGATATCAAAAGCGTTCGGTAACTAATCAATATGAATTTCGTCCGAATGGTCGAATTGCGTAGTCCTACCCTTACGACAACGCCAATTTCATGCTAGCCGATCCAGTTTTTGAGGCGGATGTTGTCTGTAGCGACTGAACTGCTTGTGAGTTACCGAGTGAGATCCATATCGTGTGAGACAAAACACAGAATGTCATTCCATTCCTCCAAGGAGATATCATGCAGTTTCATGTAGATGGCTATCAAACCGGTGATCCCATGACTATGCCCGCTCAGGGCTCGGGGGTGGATCGTCCCGCCGAGTTGCCCGACACCATGGATGTGCTGATCGTGGGGTGCGGTCCCGCCGGGTCGATCACCGCAGCACAGCTGTCCCGGTTCCCAGAGGTCAACACCAGGTTGATCGAACGCCGGGGACACCGATTGCCGTTGGCCAATGCGGATGGCGTGCACTCCCGGACCATGGAGACGTTCCAGGCGTTCGGCTTCGCCCACGAGATCTACGAAGAAGCGCACACCATCACGGACATGGCTTTCTGGAAGCCTGATCCCAGGACCCGGAACGTATCATCCGCGAGATGAGCACCCGCGAACTGCCGGAAGAATTCAGCGAATGGCCCATGATGCTGATCACCCAGGTGCGCATCATCGATCATTTCAATCGGTTCATGAAGAACGCGCCCACTCGGATGGAACCGGATTACGGCTACGAATTCGTGGACATGGAAGTCGCCCCCGAGGAAGAGAACCGCGAATACCCGATCACGGTGACCCTGCGCCGCACGGCCGGACCCGACGAGGGCCAAGAGCTTCAGGTGCGTACCAAGTATGTGGTGGGGGCGGACGGCGCTCGGAGCAATGTGCGCAAGTCCCTGGGGTATCGACTGCACGGCAAGCAGGCCAACCATGCGTGGGGCGTGATGGACATCTACGCTGACACCAACTTCCCGGACGTTCGCAAGAAGTGCACCATCAAGTCCTCGACCGGTCGCACCATCCTGCTCATCCCGCGCGAGGGCGGGTTCCTCTTCCGGCTCTACGTGGATCTGGGTGAAGTGGCGGAGGGTGATCGTTCCGTGCGTGAGACTCCACTCGAGGACGTGATCGCCACTGCGCAGCAGATCATGAGCCCGTACAAGCTGGATGTGAAGAACGTGGTGTGGCACTCGATCTACGAGGTGGGTCACCGCGTTTCCGACCATTTCGATGACCGCGCCTCGGAGAAGACCTCCAGCCAGGACCCCCGCGTGTTCATCACCGGGGATGCGTGCCACACGCACTCGGCCAAGGCGGGGCAGGGTATGAACGTGTCCATGCAGGACGGGTTCAACCTGGGGTGGAAACTGGGCCACGTGCTCTCCGGAAACAGCCCCGTGGAACTGCTGCGCACCTACGCGGAGGAGCGCAAGGACATCGCCCATCGTCTGATCGAGTTCGACAAGGCATGGTCCACCCTCATGGCGCAGCCGAGTGACCAGTTCGAGAACCCCAACGAACTGGAGGATTTCTACACGAAGAACGCCGAGTTCAACGCGGGCTACCTCACCGAGTACGAGCCATCGATGATCACGGCGGACACCAAGCACCAGGAACTCGCTGAGGGATACCCGCTCGGTAGGCGTTTCAAGTCCGCCATGGTGGGCCGTGTGTGCGATCTGGTGCCCATGCACATCGGTCACGATCACTTCGCGGACGGTCGGTGGCGTGTCTACGTTTTCGCTGACGACGCAGCTCCGGGAGTTTCCCAGACCCTCCAGGATTGGGCCCACTGGGCTGAAGGATCGCTGTCTCCCGATCTGTTCGACACCAAGTTGATCCACCGCCAGCGGCACACCGAATTCGATGTCTCGGACGTGCCGGAGGCGTTCAAGCCCAAAACCGGCACGTTCCGACTGACGGACATGGAGAAGGTGTTTGGCACGTTGGAGGGGCACGACATCTTCGAGGAGCGCGGTATCAGCGCGGACGGTGCGGTGGTAGTGGTTCGCCCCGACCAGTACGTGGCCGGCATCTTCCCGCTGGGGGACACGGCGGAGATCGAGGAGTTCCTCTCAGGCGTATTTCCTTCGGTGCGCTCCGCGGCAATGATCACCGTCTGAGTCCCAGCCGCACCAGCGTTTCTTCACGCGCTGACCGGCTGACACTGGCGCCTCGGACCTCTCGATCCGGGGCGCCAGTGCATGTCGTGCTTCGCGCCTTACATTCCTCGTCTGCCGTCGACCCACGATGCGATGTGCATGCGGGTCGTGACGTCCAACTTGGTGAGGATGCGACCCACGTGGCCGTCCACGGTGCGCGGCGAGACCACCAGTTCTTCGGCCACCTGCCTGTTGGTCAGCCCCCGAGCCACCAGTTGAGCGACCTGCCATTCCTTGCGGGTCAGCGGTTGGATGTCCGTCTCCTGATCGGCATCCTGCGGTTCGGCGAGTGCCACCGCGATCGCTTCCTCCTTGGTCAAGCGCTTGTGCTCGAAGGGTGAGGAATCCGACGTTCCCGGTTCGAGTCCTTGTCGGACACGCTTGGCGGAGGCCCGGGAAATCTCGTCGATGTGGGGCCCGAACGCCCGGATCGTGGTTCCCAGACTGCGCCACACGGAGGCCGCGGCGCCAGAGAGTTCCACGGCGCGCGGGAAATCACGGGTGGAAGCGGCAACCCACGAGAGCAGTTCGGTCGTCAGGGCTGTGCAGATCGCCCACGCGGTCGTGGGCGGCTACTGCGCGTTCATAGTGAACTATCGCGGAGGAGAGGTCCCCTGTGAAGATGCCGTACAAACCGCTCCAGTGCTCCGTGTGAGCAAGCAGGCCGTCGTCCCCGAGGGCCGTGGCTACCCGTCGGCATTCGGCGAGGTATTCCGCGCCAGCTTCGTGATCGCCTTGCAACAGGCTGACCCAGGCGACCACCCACAACGCGGATCCTCGTTCGTGTCGTTCCGGGGCGTCGTCGTACTCGCCCAGGACACGGTCGAGCCAGAAACGTCCTTCGCTGAGGTAACCGTCCGACACCCAGTGGTGACGCAACGCCACCGCCAGGCGTGCAGCAGCGTTGATCTCACCGGGGGTGGCTACGGACCACTGCAATGCCGCCATGGAATTGGGGCGTTCCGTGCGAGCGCGCAGGATGAACTCACCCTGGCGCGGAGTAGACCACTGTTCGACCATGGTTTCCGCCCTGCGAAGAAAGCAATCCCGGTGACGACGGCGCAGCTCAGTGGCCGCGCCGTCGTTCAGCCGGTCGGCGCCGTATTCACGCACGGTCATGAGCTGGCGGTAGCGCACTGCCTCCCCGTTGCGTTCGGTGAGCAGGATGGACTTGGCCACAAGGCGATCCAACAAGTCCAGAACGAGATCCGGGACGAGACCATCGAAACTGCAGATCTCCTCGGCGGCTTCCAGATCGAAACTGCTGGGGAAGACTGACAGCCGTTGCCACAGCACCTGCTCCTCCGGGGTGCAGAGCTCGTAACTCCAGTCGATCAACGCTTGGAGTGTCCGGTGCCGGGGCTGAGCAGTGCGAGACCCGCGGCTCAACAATCGGAAGCGCTGGTCCAGGCGATCGAGCAACTGGGTCACGGACATGCTCTGCAACCGCGCAACGGCGAGTTCGATGGCCAGTGGCATGCCGTCGAGGCGCGTACACAACTCGATCACGGCCCTCTGGTTCTCGGGAGTGATCGCGAAGTCACCCACCACGTTCCGTGCACGGTCCACGAACAAGGCAATCGATTCGAAGCGTTCAAGGTCCTGAACCGCATGGTCGTCCTCCACGGAGGGTGTCGCCAAGGGAGGCACGGGATAGATCGCCTCGCCGGCCATGCTCAGGGGCTCACGGCTGGTGGTGAGGATCCTCACCCCCGGGGCCGTGGCCAGGACACGGTCCACCAACTCCCCGGCCCCGGGCAGCACGTGTTCACAGTTGTCGAGGAACAGCAACAACTCCTTGTCCTGCAGGTAGTCCGTCACTCGTTCCAGCGCCCCGCGATTCGACTGGTCTTGAATGGCCAGGGCGGAGGCGACTATCGGGCTGATGGGGGCACCAGGGTTGAGGGATCCCAGATCCACCATCCACGCACCGTCGCGAAAATGGGTCTGCAAGCGCTGACCGACTTCTATCCCCAGGCGGGTTTTGCCCACGCCTCCGGGACCCGTGAGGGTCGTCAACCGCGAGCGGGACACCGTGGCCCGCGCTTCCTTCAGTTCCCTGCGACGTCCCACGAATGAGGTCGAAGCGGTACTGCTCGTCGCAAAGGACTGACTACCTACGCGGTTAACCATGCCCATCATCTTCTCGCGGCGAGGCCCGGAACAGAACTCACGAACCCTTACGGCGTACCCACCAGCCCGGACCCGTCAGCTGCGCGTGCGCGTGAAGGACGAGATCCGGGTGATCTCCCGGCCCACGATGAGCGCCTGCATCGAGTCGGTGCCCTCGTACGTGGAGACCACCTCCATGTCGGTGAGGTGACGGCCGATGTGGTACTCCAGCAACAGCCCGTTGCCGCCCAGCATGTCCCGGGCGGTGCGGCACATGGCCAGGGCTTTGCGGGAAGTGGTCATCTTGACCATGGAGGCCATGGCGTCCGTGAGCTGGTCGCGCTCCTGCAACTGCGCCATGCGGGTGCACAGCAGCTGCATGGAGGTCAGGTCCGAGAGCATGGTGGCCAGCCGCTCCTGCACCAGCTGGTAGCTGGCGATCGGCATCCCGAACTGTTCACGCTCCAGGGCGTAGTTCGCGGCGATCTCGAACGCCGCCATGCCGTGCCCCACGGCCTCCCACGAGGCACCGCCGCGGGTGGCCTTGAGCACCTTGTTGACGTCCTTGAAGCTGTGGCAGTTCTCCAGCCGGTTCTCCTCGGGGACCCGCAGGTCCTCGATCACGATGTCCGCCTGGTTGATGGCGCGCTTGCCGATCTTGCCGTCGATCACGGTGGGGAGGTAGCCCTGCGGGTACTCGCCGTCCTCCTGTTTCTCCACCACGAAGCATTTGACCTGTCCGTCCGCCTCGTCCCGGGCATAGAGCACGATCACGTCCGCGGCGTGGCCGTTGCCGATCCACCGCTTGTGCCCGTTGAGCACCCAGTGGTCCCCGTCCCGGCGCGCGGAGGTCTCCAGGGACACCGAGTCCGAGCCGTGGGTGGGCTCGGTGAGCGCGAACGCACCGGTCGTCTCGATCTTCGCCATGGTGGGCAGCCACCGCTGGCGCTGCTCCTCATTGCCCAGCATGTAGATGCTGCCCATGCACAGGTTGGAGTGCACGCCGAAGAACGTGTTCACGGAGCCGTCGATCCGGCCCATCTCACGGGCCACCAACCCGGCGGCCTGGCGGGAGAGTCCGGGGCAGCCGTAGCCCTCGATGAACGTTCCCACGACCCCCAGGTCGGCGAGGCCCTTGAACGCGGGGAGGGGGTGCTCGCCGCGCTCCCAGAACGCGTTGATCGCGGGCAGCACGTGCTCCTGACCGTAGGCGCGCACGCGGTCGCGCAGGGCGATCTCCTCGGCGGAGAGTTCCTGGTCCAGCAGGAAGAAGTCGGGGTTCTCGAGCAGTTCGCTCATCACGGGTCCTTTCGGTGGCCGGGAGGCGGGGCTCCGCCTCGCTGCGGCGCGAGATTCTGGTGTGGGGAGGGGCTACGCGCGGTTCGGGGCGTCGCTCGGGGAACCGGCGGCGCCGTCGTGCGCGGCGGCGAGCACTGCACCGACGGCCGCGCGCTCTGGTGCGGGGGTGTCGTCGTGGGCGGCGCGACGGGAACGCAGCCAGGCCATGACATCGGTGCCGTCCGCACCGAGGGCGGGCGGGGCCTTGTCGTAGCGCACCGGGGTGCGACTGAAGGTCACGGGGTTCTTGATCAGGGGCACGGCCTCGTCGCCCTCGCCCACCTGCACCACGGGGTCCAGGCCCAGGGAGGCCGCGTACTCCACGCCCTCGGGGATGGTGAGGATGGGGGCGCACGGCAGGCCCTCCGCCTGCAACCGGGACGCCCACACCTCGGCGGTGTCCGAGGACAGCGCCTTGTTGAGCAGCGGGCGCAACTCCTCACGGTGTTGGTTGCGGTTCTCCACGGTGTCGAAGCGCGGGTCCTCCGCGAGCTCGGGCAGGCCCAGCACCGTGACGAAACGCCGGAACTGGGGGTTGTTGCCCACCGTGATGATGAGGTCCTTGTCCGCGGTGGGGAACGGTCCGTACGGGAACAGACTGGGGTGGTCGTTGCCCATGCGCTGGGGGTCGTTGCCGCACGCCGCGTAGCCCGTGGTCTGGTTGACCAGGGAGGACAGCGCGCAGGAGAGCAGATCCAGATGGATGTGCTGGCCCCTGCCGGAGACGTCCCGCTCGTGCAGGGCGCCCAGGATGGCCACTGCGGCGTGCAGCCCGGTGAGGACGTCGAACATCGCCACGCCCGCCCGCTGGGGTGGGCCGTCCGCGGAGCCGGTCACGGACATGAAGCCTGAGACGCCCTGGACCAACAGGTCGTAGCCCGGCAGGTGTGCGCCGCGGTCCGTGCCGAATCCGGTGATGCTCGTGTGGATGAGCCCGGGCCACCGCTCGGCCACGGCTTCGGGATCCAACTCGTAGCGGGCCAGCCCGCCGGGCTTGAAGTTCTCTATGAACACGTCCGCGGCGTCGATGATCTCGTAGGCGGTCTCCAGGTCCGCCGGATCGCGCAGGTCCAGCACGATGGAGTGCTTGTTGCGGTTCACGGAGAGGTAGTAGGTGCCCACCCCGTCCCGGCTAGGCGGCTTGTACCCGCGGGTGTCGTCCCCGGTGGGGCTCTCCACCTTGACCACGGTGGCGCCCATGTCCGCGAGCAGCATGGTGCAGTAAGGCCCCGCGAGCACGCGGGAGAAGTCCGCGACGACCACTCCGCTGAGCGGCCCGGAGGTCGCAGGATCCTGGGTGAGGGACATGAACGCTCCACTGGGACGGGGAATGTGTTTCATCCCACACAATCACCGTCATTAGGTTCTGTCCAATACAAGAAGAGCGATGGACTGATGCGCGTGTGGCAACAATCACGTAGGCTCCGCCCATGGAAGTCCACGAAGCCAAGGCGTTCTTGGCGGTTGCCGAGGAACTGCACTTCGGGCGCGCCGCCGCCAACCTGCGGATCGCGCAGCCACCCCTGAGCCGGCTCATCAAGAGCATCGAGAAGTCCCTGGGTGCTCAGCTGTTCGAGCGCAGCACTCGGCAGGTCTCGCTCACCCCGGCCGGGGCGGCCCTCCTGGAGCCCGCGCGCGAGCTGGTGGCGGCCTCGGAACAGGCCCGCACCGCGGTGGCCAAGTCCATGACCGGAGAGACCGGGCGCGTGCGCCTCGGGTTCGCGGGAGCGTCCATCAACCGGCAGGTGGGGGAGCTGGCCCGCCACGTGCGCACCCACCGCCCCGGGGTACACCTGGAGCTGCACGGCTCGCAGTTCTCCCACACCGCCATGCAGAAGGTGCTGGGCGGCTCCCTGGACGTGGCCATCGGGCGGTGGGATTTCATCCCCTCGGAGCTGCGCTCGTCCGTGCTGGGCCACGAGGAGGTCATGGTGGTGCTGCCCAGCAACCACCCGCTGGCGGACGCGCCCCGGGTGGAGATGTCACAGCTGGCCGAGGAGTCCTGGGTGATCCTGCCCTCGGGTCCGGGGGCCGCATTACAGAACCGGCTGACCTCCCTCGCCACAGCGGCGGGTTTCGTGCCACGCGTGGCCCAGGTGGCGCCGGACTCGTGGACCCTGGTGGTGCTCGTGGCCGCCCAGATCGGCTGCGCCCTGAGCCTCGACACTGTGCGGGACAACGTCGCCTCGGACGGCGTGGTGTTCCGGCCCCTCGCCCAGCCGCAGCGCCCCCTGGACGTGCAGCTCATGTGGCGCGCGGCGGACCCCAACCCCGCGCTGTGTGCCGTGGTGCGCCTGGCCCAGAACCTCTACGGGGACCCCCGCGGCCAGGCCGCAGAGGTCCCCGGAACCTAGCGGGTCCTACTCGTAGTCGTACCAGCCGTGGCCGGTCTTTCGGCCGTAGTCACCGGCCTCGTACTTCGCCTTGATGGACTCGGCCGGCAGGGACGCGGGGTCACCGGTCTGCTCGTACTCGGCCAGCCGGATCAGGTAGACCACGTCGATGCCCACCATGTCCATGAGCTCGAACGGGCCCATGGGGTGGTTCAGGGCGGTCTTGGCGGCCACGTCGATGTCCTTGTAGTCCGCCACCCCGTCCTCGTAGAGCTTCAGCGCCTCCGTGCGCAGAGCGCCGAGCAGGCGGTTGGCCACGAAGCCCGGAACCTCCTTCTTGAGCTCCACGGGGGCCTTGCCGATCGAGCGGGCCAGCTCCATGGCGGTCTCCACGGTCTCACGGGAGGTGCCCTCGTGGGGGACCACCTCCACGCACTTCATCACCAGCGCGGGGTTGAAGAAGTGCACGTTGCACACCTTCTCCGGGCGGTGGGTGGCGTCCGCCACGCGCGAGGACACGATGTTCGAGGAGTTGGTGGCCAGGATGGTGTGCTCGGGGCACACCGCGTCCAGCTCCGCGAAGACCTGACGCTTGATGGTCAGGTCCTCCACAGCGGCCTCGATCACGAAGTCCGCCTGCGCGGCGCACGCGTCCCGGTCCGTGGAGAACGTCAGGCGCTCGAACGCGGCGTCCACGTCCTGCTGGGTGCGCCGGCCCTTGCTGACGTCACGGTCCATGCGGGAGTGCAGCTGCTCGGAGGCCTTGTCCACGGCTTCCTGCTTGATGTCCACCACGTCCGTGTCGTACCCGGCGAGGGCGCAGACCATGGCGATCTGGGAGCCCATGGCCCCGGCACCGATCACGGTGATGTGCTGGATCTCCTTCAGGGGGTTCTCGCTCACTTGCTCACGTCCTTCTGTGCTGCACTGTGGAAATCGGGGGTCCGCTTCTCCAGGAACGCGGTGGTTCCCTCGGCCTTCTCGGCGCTGCTGTAGAGCACGGACTGGGCCAGGCGTTCCAACAGGATCCCGGTCTGGTGGTCCACGTCGAAGCCGTGGCGGATCACGGTCTTGGCCAGCTGGATGGCCAGCGGGCCCTTGGCCATGATGGCCTGCGCCGTCTCACGGGCGGTAACCAGCAGCTCGTCCGGCTCCACCACCTCGGTCACCAGCCCCATGTCCAGGGCCTCGTCCGCCTTCACACGTCGCCCGGTGAGCACGATCTCGGTGGCCCGGCCCAGGCCCACGAGCTTGGCCAGGCGCTGCGTGCCGCCCGCGGCGGGCATGATGCCCAGCCCGGTCTCGGGTAGCGCGAACTGCGCGTTCGTGGAGGCCACGCGGATGTCGCATGCCAGGGCGAGCTCGTGCCCGCCGCCGAACGCGTAGCCGTTCACCGCTGCAATGGTGGGCTTGGGGAACTGCTCCACCTTCTCGTACACGCCCTGCATGGTGGCCTTCAGCCCGTCCTTGGGCGTGCGTACGGCGAGCTCGTTGATGTCCGCGCCCGCCACGAACGCCTTGTCCCCGGCGCCGGTGAAGATCAGCACCTGCACGTCGTCGTTCTCGGCCAGCTGCGAGAGGGTCTCGGTGATGGCCCGCAGCACGGTCGCGTTGATCGCGTTGCGCACCTCCGGCCGGTTCACGGTGACCAGGGCGATCCCGTCCGTGACGTCCACGGTCAGGACGTCGGTGTTCTCTGCGCTCATGATGCGTTCTCCTTCGTGTTCTCGTGCGGGGCGTGCGCACCCGCGGGGACACCGCCGGTACCGTGCGTGCCGCGGGCGGCGTCGGGAACCTCGGCTCCCTCCGGCACCCTGGTGATCTGCCCGGTCTCGGGGTCGACGACGTTGCGCGGCCGGCGCAGGCGCGCGAGCACCGCGGCCGCGACCACCAGTGCCAGACCGATGAGCGTGACCGGGGCCCCAGGCAAGAACATCATGAATCCGCCCACGGCGAGAACCACCCGCAGGCCCATGGGCAGCTGCCGCTCCACGAAGGTGAGCCAGCCGCCCATGGCCGCGGCGATCGCGTAGACCGCCACGAGACTGGAGAGGAAGGCCAGCCCGATGTGCACGGGCTCGCCCTGGGCCACCAGTGCGGGGTTGAGCGCGAAGCCGAACGGCACCACGTACTTCACGGCGCCGAGCTTCATCGCGGAGAAGCACGTGGCCATGGGCGAGGCCTTGGAGATGCCGGCCGCCGCGAAGGCCGCGAGCCCCACGGGCGGGGTGATGTAGGAGACCGACGCCCAGTAGATGACGAACAGGTGTGCGGCGATCGGGTCCACGCCCAGGGCCGTGACGGCCGGGACCATCACGATGGCGAGGAACACGTACGCGGCGGAGATGGTCAGGCCCATACCCAGGATGAAGCACACCACGGCGCCGGCGATCAGGATGAGCACCACGTTGTCGCCCACCAGGGCCACCAGGTCGCGGGACAGGGACAGGGCCACGCCCGTGGCGGTCAGCCCACCCAGGATCAGGCCCACGCCCGCGATGATGCCCACGATCTGCGCCAGCGTCTTGCCCACGTCCACGCCCATGTCCACCCACTGGCGGGGGCCGAACCTGACGCTGGGCTTGACCAGGGCGATCAGCAGCAGGATGGCCACCACCCAGTACGGCACCCGGGCCTCGGAGTCCGTGGTGAACAGCAGCGCCGTGAGCACGGCCAGGGCGCCGAGGTAGGGCCAGCCCATGGCCAGGGCGTGGCGGGCGCGCGGCAGCAGGTTCTTGGGAGTGCCGCGCAGTCCGCGCTGGGCGGCGTAGCCGTCGATCTGCAGGAAGATGCCCAGGTAGTAGAGGATCGCGGGGATGGTGGCCGCCACCAGGATGGACGTGTACGGCACGCCCACGAAGGAGACCATGAGGAACGCCGCGGTGCCCATGATGGGCGGAGTGATGGAGCCGCCGGAGGACGCGGTGGCCTCCACGGCCCCGGCCACCCGGGCGCTGAACCCGGAGCGCTTCATGGCCGGGATGGTCATGGGTCCCGTGGTCAGCACGTTGGACACCGCCGAGCCGCTCATCATGCCCATGGCCGCGGAGCTCGCCACGGCCACCTTGGCGGAGCCGCCGCGGTAGCGGCCGAACACGGCCATGGACAGCTCGTGGAAGAAGTCCGCACCGCCGGTGTGCTGCAGCACCACGCCGAACAGCAGGAAGCCCACCAGGATGGTGCCCGCGGTCTGCAGGGGCAGGCCCAGCACGCTGTCCACGCCCATGGTGTGCACCTGGGCCAGGGTGGGCAGGTCGTAGGAGATGCCCTGCAGGAAGGACAGCGGGATGATCCCCGCGAACAGCGGGTACACGGAGAACAGGAACGCGATCACGAGCACCACGAGCCCGGCGGCCCGGCGCAGGGTCTCCAGGATCAGGGCCCAGAACACGAAGCTCAGCACGGTGGCCAGGGTGGGGGCCATGTACTGCCAGCCGTACTCCTGGATCTCGATGCCATGCACCGCGAAGTACGCGCTGGTGCCCACCACGGCCAGCAGCAGCAGCACGTCGTACCACGGCACGCCCCGCCGCTGCCGAGCCGCGGCCCCGGGGGCGTGCTTGCGGATGGGCGTCACGATGAACACGATCGGCACGAACACCGCGATCAGCAGGTACAGGAACGAGTTGGTGGGGATGGTCACCCCGCCCACGTTCCAGAAGAACACCTGGTTCATGGTCAGCAGCACGCCCACCATGGTCAGCACGATCACCAGGCTGCGCCAGAACGGTGTCAGGCGCGGGCTCGCATCGTGCAGGGAGACGTCCGAGGGCATGGTGGGCTGGGCGGCGTCGTCGCCCCCGTGCGGGTGCGTGGCGGTGATCTCAGCGCCGGTGCGGGGGTCGATGGCCGGCCCGGGGGCGGTGGTGGGCCCGGCGGTGCCGGCGGGAGTCACGGCATCGGCGGGGCCAACGGTGTCGGCAGGCTGGTACGGGGTGCTCATGCGTGGCCTCCGGAGGGTGCGGTGGTGGACGACGTGCCGGGCAGGGTGCCGGGGGTGTCCGGGAGCTCGGGAAGGTTGGCCTTCTTCCAGTCCACCCACTCCTTGCGCGTGGACTTGGGGTCCTCACGGTCCTTGTGGTCCTGCCAGAACGCGGGCCAGGCCTCGTGCATGCGGCGCTCGCGCTCCAGCAGGGCGTCCTGGCGGGTCTGCAGGTCCTTGCTCCAGCGGCCCTTGCTGGTGAGGAACTCCACCATGGCGTCGTGGAACGGGATCACCAGGGGCGTGAGCTGGATCTGGTCCGTGCCGAAGCGGTGGGCGTCTGGGGTGGTGTCCTTGTAGTCCGGGTAGTAGCGGTCCATGTCCGCGACCAGTGCGGCGACCTCGTCCGCGGGGCGGTCCGCGCGGGCGACCACCGGGATGGTGTACTGCATGTTCACCGCCGTCTCCCCCTTGGTCAGGCCCGCACCCTTGGAGAACTCGCCGGGTTTGACCATCGGCGCCAGCTCCTTCCACGTGGCGTACTGGGAGGGCGTGCCGCCGCCCAGGCCCAGCCAGCGGATGGGGTACTGGGAGGCCAGCTCGGAGACGTTGGCGCCCACCACGTTCTGGTAGAGGGTGTCGATCTGACCGGTCTTCAGTGCCTCGATCTGGCCGCTGTAGGTGACGTCCACCATCTGGACGTCCTTGCCGGTGAGGCCGCCGTAGTTGAGGATCGCCTCCATCTTGCGGTTGATGGACGTGCTCGCGATCAGCTTGGGGAACTTGCGGCCCTTGAGGTCCGCCACGGTCTCGATGCCACTGTCCTTGCGCACCAGCACCCCGTAGTTGCCCGGGGGAGTCCACACGAGGCGCAGCGCCTGCGGGCCCCACTGCTCGGAGCAGTACTCGTCATTGCCCTCGAACGCGTAGTAGTACTCGTCCCCGGTGCGCGAGTACTGGGCCGTGCCGTTGATCAGCGGGGCCAGGCGCCCGATGCCGGTGTCCGAGGTCATCAACCGGATCTGCCGTCCCGTGCGCTGGGTCAGGGTGTTCGCGACCGCCGCGAGGTCGTTGTACGTCCCGGTGCCCACGCCGTAGGTGGACCACACCAGCTGATGCGTGCGGTCGGTCGCGCGCGGGCCTCCCGCGCAGGCCGACAGGCCCCCGATCACGGGCAACGACGCCGCTGCGGCCAGCAACGATCGTCGGCTGAGGGTTCGTGTCATGGTGCCTCCACGGGAGTGATGCGATGGACCCACCGGCCCGACGCCGCCGCAGGGTGCGCGGGGGTCGGTTCGACCGGTGGGTACATTCATACCGCCAATTGCGTGACCCACGACACTTTCCGGCCGATTGATGCCTAACCAGTATCGCCGAGGGTCAGGTGGGGCAATGCGTCACGGTGACGGCGGCGGGTCCCTGCCAGTCCTCGAACTCTGGGGCGCGTTTGGACCAACGTGCGCATTTTGAGGCACGTTCTGGCCAGCCCCCGGACTGTGAGGCACGTTGAAGCCACGAACAGCGGATATTCCTGGCCTCGACGCGCCTGAAAGTGCACCCGGTGGCTCGAGAGTGCCTCAGATGTCAGGCAGTGGGCGGGGTGTCGCTCTCGCGACGTCGCATCGCGGCCTGGTGGACACGCAGGTCCGCGAGGAGACGACGCCGCTGCAGCTCCACCGTGCGACCGTCACCTCGGTCGGTTCGAGGGTTCGATCATCCGCCGGGCCGGCGTCGGAACATGGTCGCACCGCGGGCAACTCTGGCCGACTGGCCAATCGACCCGTGCGGCGCGCTCCCCGATAGGCTCCGGCCATGGACACTTCCGCTCTGGACTACGTCGTGACCGAGTGCAAGGCACTACTCGAAACCCGGTTTCCGGACGGGTCGGAGCACGGTGCGGCGGCCATGCTGCTCGAGGACGGCACCGTGGTCACCGGAACCGCCCCGGACATGCCGAATGCCGCGGTCGAGGTGTGCCACGAGATCGAACCGTACTGTGCCGCCCACCGGTTGGACCTCAGGGTGGTGGCCTCGGTGTGTGTGCACCGCAGGGCGGATGGCAGCGTCGTCGTGCTGAGCCCGTGCGGGGTGTGCCGGGAACGGCTGGCGGCGTACGGGCCGGACGTCCTGGCGGCGGTGGCGGACCGGGACGATCCCACGGCGGTCGTGTGGAAGCGATTGGCGGACCTGCTGCCGGACTACTGGCTGACCGCGCTGACGGGTGACGCCCACCCCGGCTGGCTGCGGTGACGGGATGCCCCGCGGGGAAGTGGGTCCGGCATAGGGTTCCCTCATGAGCACTCGAGGAATGAGCGTGGGGGAGCGAGCGCCGGCGTAGCGACGGCCGGGACGATGAGGATGGGGAGTCCGCATTGTGGGGTGTCCCCTGGAACTGGCTTCTAGCCGACTCCTACGGCCCGCTTTTCGAGTTCCGTAGCAAATAGAGGCAAGCCGACGCGAGCGAGACCCTCGAGGTACCCATTCCACGTGATCTTCGGATTCCGCATGTCAGCCACCACTTCTTTGGCGATGCGGACCACGGTTGAGGGGTCCAAATCCAACTGGTCGAGTAAGGAGTCATCCGGAGACCGCACCGCAACGTCATAGGGCTTGAGGGCGGTCGCCGGGAAGTCCTTCTCGTTGGATGTCACGATGAGCTCGGCTCTTGAACGGACCGCTGCCGCCAGCACATGTCTGTCCTTGGGGTCATTGGTCATGGCGGGCACGAGGCTCTCGTAGTTCTCGACCAGAGCGGCCTGAATTGCTTGGCCGTGGCCAGACGCAGTAGTAGATCTGCGATAGGCATGGGAATCAATACGCATGCATCGAGAACCACCGGGAACGACATGGGGATTTACCGGGTGGCCGGGTCTGCCGGGATGTCGAAGTATGTGCCGTGGTTCGCTGCCTCGTGAGTTGCCTGTCGGAGACCTTCGCGGCGTGTCTTCTCGAGGCGTTCTTCGTAGGCAATGAGATCAGTCAGCAGGACTCTGCGGTGCCTTCCGACCTTGGTGAATGGGATATCACCTTGCTCCAGCAGCTTGACCAGTGTTGGCCGGGAGATTCCCAGATGATCAGCAGCCCTCGCTCTGCCGCAGCCGCTCCAATAGGTCGAACGCCAGAGCGGGTACCGCGGGATGAGGTTGACGCCAGTTAGGAGTTGCGGGTCTTTCCAGGATTGGCATTGCCGCCCCGCCCGGCGACGAGGCGGCGCGTCCCCTTCGCGCAGTAGGCGACCACCCGCTCGAGCGGTCCCTGCCCAAGAGTCCGCTGCCAGATGACGGCGAAGACGACGGCCACCAGTACGTGCACGAGGTACCAGAGGTAGGGGGAGTCATAATGCAGCTCGAGGGACAGGGCCAGCAGGTGCGCCGAGTAGAGCGTAAGGGTCATCGATCCCATCGCGGACAACGGCACGAGCCAGTCCCCGATCTTCTGGCTGATGAGCAGGAACACCCCCAGCACCGCCAGACTCAGCCCGAGGCTGGTCGCAATGGCCAGCGGCGTGTTGGAATGCGGGGTCGTGATGGCCAGCCACCACCCGGTGTCGGTTGGTAGCGAGTCGGTACCCCACACCAGGATCTCGTCGAGCGTGGACTCGCTTAAGCGCGATGCCTCCTGCAATACGGAGTAGCCCCCGAGGCCGTAGAGGAGCACGGCGGACACGAGCTGGGCCAACACGGTGAGCGCGACGCCCACGATCACCAAGCGGACCTGGGTGCGCACTACTCGTAGATCCAAGCGGCCCAGCCCCATCCCGACCAGCAGGTACGTCATGTACGGCAGCGCCGGGTAGTTGCCGGTCAGCAGAAGCTGAGAAAGCGTGCCCGCGGGGTTGCTGAGGACATTGGGCAGCGTGGGGTTGTAATACCACCACTCCGGCAGGACATCCAGCATGCGCTGCATCAGCAGGGGCGAGAGGATCCCGAACCCGGCGGCCCAGATGAACAGCGTCTTGGGGCGGACATGCAGGAACGGGATGGCCAGGATGAAGAACATGCCGTAGTAGAACAGGATGTTGTAGGCGGGAGGGTCCTCCGGCATCGCGGCGTTGACGGTCATACCCACCGTGACGATCAGCAGGGCGCGGACCAGGACACTCACCCGGTCAGCGGTCAGGGCTCGCCCCTCGCGTGGTTGCCGGGCGCCGGAGCCCAGCGCCAGGCCCACTCCGGCCAACAGTGCGAACAGGGCCGCCGAGTGCCCGGAGAACAACCGCCAGGACCAGCTGGCCTCCCCGGTCTGTTCGTTCCACGCGGGCAGCAGGTGGATGGCCATGAGCCCGATCAGTGCCAGCCCCCGGGTGGCATCGATCCCCACCAGTCGCCGCTTGCGCGGCGCCCCGTCCGTTGCGGTTGTCACGTCCCCCGTGCCACCGCGTCGTGTCGTATTCACTCGTACTCCTGAGTTCTCCCCGGCCTCGCGGCCCCCTAACACGTGCTTTCAGGGATAAGCCCTACCCTGCCCGCGACCGTTCCCACAAATCGAACGCCATGGCCAGTTCCACCAGATCGGTGGGCGGGAGCTCCTGGAGTCGCTTGGCGATCGCCTCGGACTGGCGGTTCTGATTCCATACGGAATCCTCCAGCACAAGACGCACCTGCGGGGAATGCGAGAAGTCCGCCCTGGTGTTGTTGCGCGCCTGTTGCTGCAGGTCAGTGTTCTCGGCGGCCTCGCGGACCAGTAGTTCCACCGCGCTTACCTTGTGTTCATCGCTGGCATCCAGCCCCCCGAGGAACCTGTTGACCTTCTCCACCAGCTCGGCCTTGGCCGCGCGTTCGCGTTCCTGCTGGCGGGCCATGCCGGCTTCGGTCATGCCTTGCAGACCCCGCGCTTCGCCGTCTTCCAGTTGCAGGTCCTCGCCCCGCTGCTTCTCGAGCCGGTAGTGGGTGAGGACGACGTCGTCCGCAGTCACCGTCTCGCGCTCGCCGCCGTCCAGCTGCTCGCGCAGCAGGCGTGCCAGCAGATCCGCGAACACGGAGAGCTTGAGGTAGTACGTGTCCCCAAAGTTGAGGATCTGGGAGAAGAACGCATAGGACTTCGTGTACTGGCCCAGCAGGGAACGGAACTCGTCGAGCTCGTCGCGCGCTGCGGCGTCGTCGTCGTACACGGCGCGGGACCAGCGGTTGGTGAACCGCTCGACCGCCGGTACCAGCGCCGAGGTCAGCGCGCCGCGCTTGCCGTTCCTGTCCGACCACGCCGCCCACACCCGGTCGACCTCCGCGGGCGTGTAGATGTTGGCGGCATCCAGCTTGGTCATCTGTTTGGCCACGAGGTCCGGGTCCGAATCGGTTTCGATGCGCGCGTCCTCGTAGTAGTCCTGGAACGCCGCCAGGATCTGGGCGGGGTCGTTGACGAAGTCCAGCACGTACGTGTTCTTCTTGCCGTCCGCGCGCCGGTTGAGCCGCGACAGCGTCTGCACCGCGGCGATCCCGGAGAGCTGCTTGTCCACGTACATGGCCGTGAGTAGCGGCTGGTCGAAGCCCGTCTGGTACTTGTTCGCCACGATCAGGATGTTCTGGTCCTCCTGGCTAAACACCCCGGCCAGGTCCCTCCCGCGCAGTTCCGGGTTCATGGACGCCTCGGTCACCTCCGGCACGGCCGCGTTACCGATCGCGGTAACATCCGGATCCGGCAGCGAGCCCGAGAATGCCACGAGGGTTTGCAGCGGCAGCTTCTCGCGTTCGATGTGCTTCTGGAACGCCCGCTGGTACTTCACCGCGGACGCACGCGACCCCGTCACCACCATGGCCTTCGCGCGCCCGCCCAGCTCCTTCTTCACGGTGTGCTGATAGTGCTTGAGGATCACGTCCACCTTGGAATCCACGTTCGTGGGGTGCAGCTCCACGAACCCGATGTACGCGCGCGTCCCCTTGCGCACGTCCACCTCGTCCTCGGTCGACGACGCCGCAGTCCCCGTCCTGCCCTCGGGCACCGTTTCGGGGTCCGCACCCTTGAGGGCGATCCGGGCGGCCATCTCGTACGTGGTGTAGTTCTTGAGCACATCCAGGATGAACCCCTCCTGGATGGCCTGCTTCATGGAGTACAAGTCGAAGGCCTGTCGCTTACCGTCCGGACCCGGGACGCCGAACAGATCCAGGGTCTTGGCCTTGGGGGTTGCGGTGAACGCGAAGTAGCTGATCCGACGACCGTCGTCCGCCTGTGCGGCCATCTGGACCAGGGCGTCCTGGTCCGCGCCCGGCTCCAGCTCGGTCTCCTCGCCCGTCTGCGCCGCGGTCGGGTCGTTGCGGTACAGCAGGTCCTTGACCGACGACGCCGCGGCCCCCGTCTGCGACGAATGCGCCTCGTCCGCGATCACCGCGAAGCGCTTGCCCTCGAACGTGCCGCCTTTTTCTCGGATCTTGGCGAGGGCGTACGGGAAGGTCTGCAGGGTCACGCCGATGATCTGCGTGCCCGCCCGCAACGCTTCCAGCAGGCGCTCGGTCTTGGAGCCCTCGGAACCGGAGGTGATGGGTTCGAAGGTTCCCGTGGTCACGACCAGCTGATCCACCGCGTCCTGGAGCTGGCGGTCCAGCACCTGCCGGTCCGCAATGACGAACACGGTGTCGAAGACCTTCTCGCCCTCCGGAGTGTGCAGGGAGGCCATGCGGTGGGCGGTCCACGCGATGGAGTCCGTCTTGCCCGAACCCGCTGAATGCTGGATCAGGTACTTCTGCCCCGGGCCCTCAGTCCGGGCCGCCTCGGTCAGCTTGGTGACCGCGCGCCACTGGTGGAAGCGGGGGAAGCGGATTTGGCTGGACTCCGTGATCCGCCCGGTCCGGGGATCGGTTTTCTTCTCGTGGTTCACGTAGACGAACTTGGTGAGAATCGTGATCCACGTGTCCTTGTCCAGGATGTGCTCCCAGAAGTAGGACGTGGGTACACCGTCATGCGACGGCGGGTTACCAGCTCCGTTGTCATGCCCCTGGTTGAAGGGCAGGAAAAATGTGTCCGCGCCCCTGAGCTGGGTGGTCATGTAGACGTCGTTCTCGGTGAGTGCGAAGTGCACCAGTGCACCTCGATGCGGGGTCAGCAGCGGTTCACCGGCTGGCGTGCGGTCCGTCTTGTACTGCTCGATGGCCGCCTGCAGCGACTGCGTGAAGTTCGTCTTGATCTCGACGGTCGCCACGGGCAGCCCGTTGAGGAACAGCACCAGGTCGATGCGGTCGCTCTTCCGCGTGGAGTAGCCGACCTCCTGCACCACCCGCACCCGGTTCTTCGCGTAGCGCTCCGTGATCCGAGGATTGCGGTCGTCCGCCGGGGGAGCCGTGAGCATGCTGAACCGCTGCGCCCCGGGGACCGAGAAGCCGCGACGAAGCGTATTGAGGGTGCCACCGCCGGCCTTTTCCGACTGCTCCAGCTGAGATGCCAGACGGTCCAGAATCCGGCGCTCGCCCTTGGCCCGCGCGGCGTCATCCCCGTGCTCGGGCACGATCCGCGCGTACTGCTCCGGCTGGGTGTCTTGCAGCCACCCGAGAACGTCCTCGGGGAACAGCGCCCGCTCTTTGTCGTAGCCCTGGGAATTGCGGGAGTGGGACCACCCGTGCCCCTCCAAGTACTCCGCGATCTCCCTCTGGAATGGTTTTTCCTGATGCGGTGCACTCATGCGTACTCCCTGTGCAGACCCTGCGCGACGTCGTCCTCGAGCTGCTCGGCCGCAGGCTTGTTCTTAGCGGTCACGTCGATTTGCCCGGTCACCGCGGCGGTGATGAGCGCGGCGCGCCGCTCGCGGGCGAGGTCGATGACCCTATTGGAATTCGCGAGCATTTCTTGCATTTCTAACATTTCATGATCCAGGCGCTCGACAATCGAGTGCTGATCGACAGTAGGGGGCGCAGGAAACTTGAAATTCCTGACGACTGTCGAATTGGTGGATGCTAGGTTCGTTGACTGTCGAGCCGTCTGATCGAAGTAGATCCGCGCGGAAGTGGACTCCAGTGCATAAACCAAGTACTCGGGAAGGAGTTTTGAGTTACACCTGAAAGCGAAAACATGATTTTGATGCAGGACGGGATCGATTTGTCCCTTCCAAAGGGCGCCGCGGCCCAGTTTGTCGCGATCCCCGCCCTCGGTTAGTAATACGTCATTGGGTTCAAGGCGATTCTCACTTGCTACCGCGGGTGGGACATCGATTTCTGCTACTTCCGACAGGTCCACGTACCCAGCCTGAACGTTAGCCACGCGAAGGTAGGGGTATTTCTGGGTAGCGACTTCATAACGTTTCCCCAGCGTGAGACCGGAATGAAGTACCCCGAGATATTTCAGCGCGACCTCAGGGCACGCGGCGTGCGCGAACGAATTATCGATTATCGTTCGCCGCCGGTCACTGATAAGAGTCTTTACTTCGGCAAGCTGCTTAATCAAAGCATCGATTTCGGCGGTCTCGTGGTCGAGGTAATTTGCAATCTTTTTCATCTCGCCCTCGGGCGGGGTGGGTATGCGGACCCTGGCCACTTCAAAGGAACTCAAGTGTTTGACGGTTGTGGAATACGCCAGGTCATTTAGAACATTGAGAGCGAATGGTAGACAATATTCAAGCCATTTGCTCCAGTATGGACCGGATTCGATGGCAAGCACTCGTTGATTGAGCAATGCGGGCTCTGAAAGACTCCATCGACCAGTATTAAATTCGCCATCCATTCCTACTAGAAGCGTATTCCTTGAGACACGATATTCGGTGAGTTGCGGGCCGTTGTAACGAGTCTCAACATCAGTAGTGGAAAGATCGCGAATTCTAATGAGCGGTTCGCCATCTGTGCCGAAATACTTTGAGTCATACGGCATTCCGTTGATAATCCGTGACACATGGCCGACTCTTGACTGCGTCCAGCCAGCAGGCAGCGACAAAGACCCATCCCGACCCGCGGCGGCTTCTGTCCATGACCAGTTCACCGCTTCACCTCCTCCAAACGCGCGCGGATGCGGCCCAGGACCTCGTCGAGGTCGCGGTCGATCTCATCCAACGGTCGGGGTGGGACGTACTCGTAGAAGTGGCGGGTGAAGGGGATCTCCGCGCCCTCCTTGGTCTTGGACTCGTCGATCCAGGCGTCGGGGACGAAGGGTTTGACCTCGCGTTCCAGGTACTCGTGGATGTCCTGATCCCACGGGACGTTCTCGGTGTCCCGGAGTGTCGAGTCCGGTTCTGGATTCAGGACGCGGTTGGTTTGCAGCTCGCCGTCCTCGTCCCGTTCGCTCAGCTCATTCACGATGGCCTTGAGCACCGCGGGCTTCAGCTGCAGCCCGGCCTCGACCAGGACATCGAGAAGTTCCGACGTGAACGCGCTCTTGTTGGTACTGACCTCACCGGCCGCGCGCTGGGACCGGGTGTGAAGGGCGGAACGGAGCGCGGCGGCGTCGTCCTCGGGGAGCTTGGCGACCGGCTTGGAGGCCATGACGCGCTCGATGCGCTCGGCGGTGAACGCGAAGTTCAGGCGCAGGGGGCGCTCGACCGTGATGGTGCGGTAGAAGAAGTCCTCGGTGCGGAAGATCTTGGAGTGCTGGGACTCGGTGAACGCGGCGTAGAGGTCGGCGATTTCCTTGATGTTCTCCTTCGAGAGTTCCTTGCGCTTGGAACCCACGGATTTGCGCATCTTCACGAACATGCCGGTGGCGTCGATCAACTGGACCTTGCCGCGGCGTTCGGGGGCCTTGTCCTTCGACAGCACCCAGACGTAGGTGGAGATACCGGTGTTGTAGAACATGTCCGTGGGCAGACCGATGATCGCCTCGAGGTAGTCGTTGTCCAGCACCCACTTGCGGATGTTGGACTCCCCGGAACCGGCACCGCCCGTGAACAAGGGGGAGCCGTTGAGCACGATGGCCGCGCGGCCGGCCGACTGGTTCTCCTCCGTGGCGCTGGGTTCGCGCATCTTGGAGATCAGGTGCATCAGGAAAAGGAGCGAGCCGTCCGAGACGCGGGGCAGGCCGGGGCCAAAGCGGCCGGCGAACCCTGCGATCTGATGTTCGGTCTCCACGGCCTTGCGGTGCTGCTTCCAATCCACGCCGAACGGTGGATTCGACAGGCAGTAGTGGAAGGTGCGGTTCTCGAAGGCTGGATTGGTCAGGGTGTTGCCCAGGACGATGTTGTCGATGGGCTGGCCCTTGACCACCATGTCCGCCTTGCAGATTGCATAAGAGGCGGGGTTGATCTCCTGGCCGAGCAGGTTGACCCAGGCCTCGCTGTTGAACTGCTTGATCTTGTTCTCGGCGGCGGAGAGCATGCCGCCGGTGCCCGCGGTGGGGTCGTAGACGTCGCGGCCGATGCCGGGGGTGGTGAGCTCCTCGTCGTCGTGGAGCAGCAGCGTGACCATGAGGTCGATGACCTCGCGCGGGGTGAAGTGCTCACCCGCGGTCTCGTTGGACGCCTCCGCGAACTTGCGGATCAGTTCCTCGAAGATGTGGCCCATCTGCTCGTTGGACACCGCGTCCGGGTGCAGGTTGGCCTTGGTGAAGTGCTGCAGGACCTGCAGGAGTAGATCGTGCTGGGCGAGGCCGGAGATGGTCTGCTCGAACTCGTACTTCTGGAAGATCTCGCGCACGTTCTCCGAGAAGGCGTTGACGTAGTCCCGCAGGTTCTCCTCGAGGTTGTCGGGGTCACCCTGCAAAGTCTTGAGGGTGTGGCGGGAGCGGTTGAAGAAGTTGTACGTGTGCTCGTTGCCGGCCTGCTTGGTGCGGTTGCGGATCATCGCCAGGGGCGGCTCAGTGTCCACGTAGGTGGGGCCGATGGCCTCGAGGACGTCCTCTTTGGTGGGGGCCAGCACAGCGTCCAGGCGGAACAGGACCGTGAACGGCAGGATCACATCCCCGTACTGATGCTGCTTATAGGTGCCGCGCAGGATGTCCGCGGCACCCCAGATGAAGGACGCGTGGTTAAACACGGTGGGTGGCTGCCTTACTCGGTGGGGCGGGGGTCTACCGTGCAGTCTACGAGGGGGGCAATGAGAAGCTGTTTTCTTCGCCGCCTTTTGTGAGCTGAAGGTTCCCGGATCTGGTGCCGGCCGACCAGGGGAACCAAATGGGTCTGGTGCACGAACTCGTGACAGTGTGACCTGCCCCTGTTGGAGACCCTCTGTGGGCTCGCGGGTTTGTACCTTGCCGTGAAGCACCCGGACAGGTAGTACGGCCGCCCGCCATTGGGCGCCGCGGAGGCCGCGGGCGGCGTCGTCGATGGCCCGCGCGAACGGACGCGCCGCTGGACAGCGGGTGGGAACATCTGTGGTGCAGAACGACCAGAAAACAAGGAAAAACCGTGCGGATCGCGGCATGGATGTAGTGGAGAGCGTTTGCCGCGGCGCTAGAGGGTGAGGAGGGGGAAGCCGCCCTCCCCGAGGGTTCACCCTCCCGTCACCCCTACGTCGTCCGGCACCCCCCGCAACCTTTTGATGAGTAACTCAAAACATGACATAGTGAAGTTATGACCTCGACCACTCTGACCGATCAGCCCGGGGGACGGGAGAACGGCGGCGGCGCCGTCGTGCCCGTGCCGTGGACCGATCGGATCCGGGCGGCCGGACTGCGGGTCACCAAGCCCCGGCTGGCGGTGTTGGACGCGCTCGAGCGCCACCAGCACGCCACTGCGGACGAGGTGCTCGCGGACGTGCGCACGGCATTACCGGAGATCACGGTGCAGTCCATCTACGTGGTGCTGCACTCGCTCACGGACGCCGGACTGTTGCGCCAACTGGACCTGGCGAACTCCCCGGCGCGGTACGAGACCCGGGTCGATGACAACCACCACCATGCCGTGTGCACGGTGTGTGGACGCATCGAGGACGTGGCCTGTGCCGTGGGGCATGCACCGTGCCTGACTCCCAGCGAGACCCACGGGATGAGCATCCACGTGGCCGATGTCGTCTACCAAGGCGTGTGTTCCGACTGCTCGGCCCAGCGGGCCGGTGCGACCGCGGTGCCCGTCTAGACCCCTGAGCTCCGGGAACCCATCTGGGCCACCGGTTCACCCACCCATCCCAACCCCATCAAGGAGTACGCGATGACGGAACCCACCCCGCACGCCACCGGGTCCACGACCCAGGCCGGCATCCCCGCTGTCAGCGACCGCAACTCGCTGACCACCGGCCCCAACGGTTCGATCGTGCTGCATGACCACCAGCTGGTGGAGACCCTGCAGCACTTCAACCGGATGAACATCCCCGAGCGTCGTCCGCACGCCAAGGGCGCCGGCGCGTTCGGCACCTTCGAGGTCACCGAGGACGTCTCGCAGTGGACCAAGGCGGACTTCCTGCAGCCGGGCAAGAAGACCGAGATGCTGGCCCGCTTCTCCACCGTGGCCGGCGAGCTGGGCTCCCCGGACACCTGGCGTGACGTCCGTGGCTTCGCCCTGAAGTTCTACACCGAAGAAGGCAACTTCGACATGGTCGGGAACAACACCCCGATCTTCTTCGTGCGCGACCCCATGAAGTTCCCGCACTTCATCCGCTCGCAGAAGCGCCTGCCGGACTCCGGGCTGCGTGACGGCACCATGCAGTGGGACTTCTGGACCAACAACCCCGAGTCCGCCCACCAGGTCACCTACCTGATGGGTGAGCGCGGCCTGCCCAAGACTTGGCGCCACATGAACGGCTACGGCTCGCACACCTACATGCTGGTCAACGCCGAGGGCGAGAAGTTCTGGGTCAAGTGGCACTTCGAGTCGCGGCAGGGCGTGGAGAGCCTGAGCAACGAAGAGGCCGAGCGCCTGGCCGGAGCCGATGGCGACGTCCACCGTCGCGACCTGTTCGAGGCGATCGAGCGGGGCGAGTACCCGAAGTGGGACCTGTACTTCCAGATCATGCCGTACGAGGAGGCCAAGACCTACCGGTTCAACCCCTTCGACCTGACCAAGACCTGGTCCAAGAAGGACTACCCGCGGCACAAGGTGGGCACCATGACCCTGAACCGCAACCCGGAGAATTTCTTCGCCCAGATCGAGCAGGCGGCCTTCTCCCCGGCGAACATGGTCCCGGGCACCGGCAACTCCCCGGACAAGATGCTACTGGGGCGCACCTTCGCCTACGCGGACGCCCAGCTCTACCGCGTCGGCACCAACTTCCAGCAGCTGCCGGTGAACCGCCCGATCAACGAAGTGCACACCTACAACTTCGAGGGCAGCATGACGTATCACCACAGCGGTGCCCGGCGGGTGTACGCCCCGAACTCCTTCGGTGACTCCTGGTCGGACGAGACCGGCCCCGTGGACAATGGCTGGGAGGACGACGGCGCTCTGGTCCGCGAGGCCTACACCTTGCGTCAGGACGACGACGACTTCGGTCAGCCGGGCACCCTGATCCGCGAGGTCTTCAACGACGCGCAGCGCGCGCGGTTCGTGCAGACCGTGGCCGGCGCCCTCGAAGGTGTCGAGGAGCCGGTGCTCTCGAACGCCTTCCAGTACTGGAAGAACGTGGACGAGAACATCGGTCAGCGTATCGAGGAGGCCGTCAAGTCCAACGCCGCCAACCCCGAGGTTCCGGGCATGGGCGTGGACGAGGACCCCACGAGCAACTCCGAGATCAGCGAGTAACGCTCCGGGGGTGAACGGACCCCTGGTGAGTTCGGTGGGCCCGGGCGCGGTGGGATGATCACCGTGCGGGGCTCCCGGCCGCCGAAGGCCGCCCACCCCTGACGTTCACACGCGTGCGAACACCCGGTCAGTGATCCTGGCCGGGTGTTCGCACGTTCTGGGTCCAGGGTGCCCGCCCGGGGGCGCCGACCCGGACGCTACTTCAGCTCCGTGACCGGTCGGAACTCGTACCCCAGCTTCTTGATGCCGGTGACCGTCTTCTTGAGGTACTCAATGTCCAGGTATGGGTGGAAGAAGAAGCTCGCGGTGGATTCGCGCACGGTCAGGTTCGCATTGGCCCGTGAGACCAGGAACTCCGGGGTGCGGGCGGCATGGTTGTTCTGCTCGCCCTCGGTGATGTTGCCCAGGTTCTCGGGGTACACCGTTCCGCCGTAGATATCGCTCACCGTGAATGGGAACTGCTGGCTGTAGGACTTACCGGCTTCGGAGGGTTGCCCCGTGAGGATGCCCGCGTAGTAGTCGCCCTGTTCGTAGCGCGCGTCGTACTCCTGGGCCATGGCCACGTACGAGTTCACGGAACCGCCGTAGTGCGGTGTCTCGAAGATCGTGGGCTCACCCAGACCGGCGTGCTCCATCACGGAGCGTCCCGCGTCCAGGCGGTCCTTCCACTCGTCCACGTCGTCCTGGGCCACGCGGCGCAGGTCTTTCGGGTCGGACTCCGGGCCCACGTCCTCCAGGCGCACCGCGGCCTGCTTCACCGCGGGGGCGTCCGAACCCACGAGGTCGTAGAAGAGATCCGTGTAGACCAGGTACACGTCGTTCGCGTCGATGTAGTCCAGGTGCACCTCGGCCAAATAGGTGAGGTTCGCGGAGCGGATGGCCCACGGGGCCTCCGGGGAACCGTTCGGCGTGCACGAGGTGGGCTTACCGCGCTCGGTGCACTGCGACGTCGCCAGGACCTCCACCTTGTCGTTCGTGCCCGTGAACGGGACCACGATCTCAGGGGCACCCTGGGTCTCCCGGTGCACCTTCTCGCCCTGGTACTCGACCGAGGTGACCTTGGAACTGTCCACCGTGGTCGCGGCGCGGGGGTCCCAGCGGTACTTGTCCCGGAACTGGGCGTTCTGCGCGCCGTCGGGACCCGCGAGGGCTTCGATGTTGCGGCCCAACCACATCACGGGCTTGTCGGTAGAGCGGACGTCGTCCAGGAAGGCCTGGGGGAGCGGGACGCGGTGGTCGGCGCCGATGTACACCGCGGCGTCGTAGTTCTCGACCATGGCGTCCGTGTAGTCGGCCACCGGCTTGAGTTCGGTCCTCCCGAAGTGTGTGAGCAGGTTGCCCGTGGCGATCGCGTGCATGGCGTTGGCGTCCGCGGCGGCACCGGTGTTGTCGAAGAGCACGCCGTGCGCACCCCGCGCCAGCCCGGCGCGGACGATCCCGTCAGCCCTGCCCCATGATCTCGAAATCGTGGAACAGGACCTTGGCGTCCTCCGTGTACAACCCGATCGCGCCACCTCGGTAGGGAGTCTCCTCGTCCGTGACGGTGGCCAGTTCGGTCCCGTCCACCGTGACCGTCATCCTGGGCCAGTCCTGCGTGATCTCCACCCGGTAGTCCCTGCCCACCGGGAAGGTCCGGTCCCCACCGGACGCGATGAACCGCTGCGCCCCCGGGTAGGCCGGGTCCTGCTTGGAGATCTCCCAGCCGTTGGGTTTGAGCGCCACCGCGTAGAAGTGGTCGTTGTCACGCAGGTTCCACTGCACCCAGCCCACTTCCCACGCATTGGGTTCGTCATTGCGGCGCAGTTGCTCCTCGGTGCGCACCGTGACGGCGAAGTCGGCGTCGTCGTAGTTCTCCACCGTGTGCACGAGCGCCCCGTGGGTCACGATGGCGGCCTCGGCCGTGTGGGGTTCCAGCAGCACCTGCCGGTCGTTGCCCTTCACGGTGCCGTAGCCCGTGTACATGACCTGCCAGCGCCCGTGCACCTCCCCGTCCGCCCACGGCTGCACGCGCCACAGGTTATTCATGACGGCCATCACCGCGAGCACCAGCACGATCGTCGCGACGAGTACGACGACGCCGCGTTTCCTCATGCATGGGCCTCCACCGTGAGCTCCCGGGCCGAGGAGTCCACCTGCTCCTGGTTCTCGACCACGCGTTCCGTCTTGGCCCAGCCGTTGTGGCCGCGCACCGCGCGCCACGCGGCCTTCCAGCCGGCCACGTACCACAGCATGGCGTAGAGCACGTAGAGGTGGACCAGGCCCACGGCCTTGACCGGGTTCAGACCGCTGTGACGTTCCTGCGACCAGTACACCAGCCCGTAGAGCAGCGCGGGTCCGAACGCGATCAGGTAGGACGAGAGCCACCACCCGGAAACCACGGCGTGACCCGTGACGATCCCGACCGCGAGGTCCAGCACCCAGAAGGCGAACGCCAGGGACAGGAAGGACGTAAGCAGCAATAGGAACGGGCTCGTCAGGTGGTACAAGAGATCCGCTCGGCGGCTGCCGGTGAGGTCCCGCAGCACCCACGGCACCAGGTTCCAGGACTGCAGGTGGCCCTGGAACCACCGGGTGCGCTGCTTGACCCAGCGCTTGACGTCCACGAGTCCCTGCTGGTGCACGGACGCGGTGGAGACAAACTCGGTCTGCCACCCGTCCATGAGCAGTCGCACGCCCAAATCCAGGTCCTCGGTGAGGCTGCGCGACCACGGGGACACACCCAGCCCGTCGAGCGCGGAGAGCCGGACGAACTGGCCGTTGCCGCCGAGTCCCACGCTGCCCAGGTGTCGGCGGCCCCGCTGGAACACGTGGGTGTAGAGCACGAACTCGAGGTCCTGCATCCGGGCCAGGAGGTTCTGCTGGCGGTTGTTGATCCGCACGCCGATCTGCACCGCGCCCAGGCGGTTGTCCTTGAACAGGGGCATGACGTCGTCCAGGGCGTGCGGGTCCAGACGTCCGTCCGCGTCCATGACGCACACGACCACGTCAGAATGAGACGTCCCGGCGATCAGATCGCTCGTGCGCAGGTACTGGATGGCGGCGTTGAGCGCCTCGCCCTTCCCCTCGCGGGCGTGGGGCAGGGTGCGCTGGAACAGGTGCACGCGCGGGTCCGGGAACGAGCGCACGATCTCGGCCGTGCCGTCGTCGGAACCGTCGTCGATCACCATGATCTGGAGGTCCGGGTGGTCCAAGCCGACGAGCCGCTCGAGGCTGGGCCGCAGGACGCGTTCCTCGTTGAGGCACGGGATCACGAAGACCACCTTGTGGTGGCCGGGGACGGTGGCGATCTTCACCCTACGGTGCTGCGAGCGCTGCGGTTCGAAGCGGGAGAGCACCAGGATGAACATGCCGTACAGGACGCTCAGGGCCACGAGGACCACGGCGAGCACCAGGATGAGGTCGATACGATGACCGAAGACCAGGATCACGGTTCAGCCCTTCACCTTCAGCGCGTGCCGACCGCGCGCGGGCAGCTCCTGGTACGGCTGGTCCTCGGCGGCGGTCACGGGCGCCATCTCGCGCGGGTGCGCGGCCTGACGGGGCCTGCGCCGGATCTGGTGCCACGTGGTGATGGCGCTCGCGATGGACACCGTGCTGAGGAAGAACAGCAGGTACGCCAGGAACAGCACCATGGCGATCATCAACAGCACGCGGCTGCCGCCCTGCAGGAACGCCTGCAACGTTTCCCCCACGGACGCGATTTCGGACAGCGCAAAGACATGCAACACGAATCCCCCGATTCCCCCTGTGGTGTCGCGATCATCCCCCCGGACTCACGACACCTGTGACCCCTCCAGAATACGTCGGGCACAACCATGCGTTGTGGCACGTAATTGCGACTGCGAACGCTCCGTGGGCCGAACGGCCCACGGGGTGTGGGGTGTCGAGGGAAGACTTCCGGCGCGCAGCGGCATAAAGGTGCGTTTCGCATGTAAACAAATGCATTTACACAAAAAGTTATGGGCTCAAACTCTATGCAGTAACGCCAAACAGGGGACAGTAACCGACGTTTCGATCAAGGCGGACACGTACCCTAGGGCCATGCTCTCTTCGGTGACGCCCATACCCCCACTGTCCGATCTGCTCGATACCGCTCGGGTGGTCTCCCTGCCCATGCGCGTGCGGTTCCGGGGGGTCACCGCCCGGGAAACGGTGGTCTTCCACGGCCCGGCGGGTTGGGGCGAGTTCGGCCCCTTCCCCGAGTACGAGGACGCCGAAGCGGCGTCGTGGTTGCGCGCGGGCATCGAGGTGGCATGGACCGGGTTCCCCGACCCCGTGCGCACCCGGGTGCCCGTCAACGCCACGGTCCCGGCCGTCCCCGCCGAGCGCGTCCCGGAGGTCCTTGCGGGGTACGGCGGCGCGGTGCACGCCGTGAAAATCAAGGTCGCCGAACGCGGACAGAGCCTCGCGGACGACGTCGCTCGCGTCGCCGCCGTGCGCGCCGCCCTCCCGGACGCGCAACTGCGCGTGGACGCGAACATGGGCTGGAGCGAGGACGACGCCGTATGCGCACTCACCACCCTGAGCGAGTTCGAGCTCGCGTACGCCGAGCAACCCGTGGCCACCGTGCCGGGGCTGGCCAACGTGCGCCGTCGGCTGCGGGACGCGGGGAACAAATTGTTGATCGCCGCGGACGAATCCGTGCGCAAGGCGCAGGACCCGCTGGCCGTGGCTCGGGCCGACGCGGCGGATCTGATCGTGGTCAAGGTCGCACCCCTGGGCGGGGTACGCCGGGCGCTGGAGATCGTGGCGCAGGCCGGGCTGCCCGCCGTCGTCAGCTCCGCGATCGACAGCTCGGTGGGGATCCGGGCGGGCGTGGCACTCGCCGCGGCGTTACCGGAGTTGCCGTACGCGTGCGGGCTCGGGACGCTGTCCCTGATGACCGCGGACGTCACCGCCGAGCCCCTGCGCCCGGTGGATGGCTACCTCCCGGTGCGGGACGTGGCGGTCTCGGAGGATCTGTTGACGGAACACGCGGTCACGGGCCCGCGCCGTGACTGGTGGCTCGAGCGGATCTCCCGCACGTACGAGGTGCTGCGGGGCGGGGACGTTTAGACGGCGGAAGGGGCCGACACTACGCATGGGTAGGATCGGCCCCTTCTTGGCAAGTCCGGTTCAGCGACGGGCAGCCGGAGTGGGCTCCTCGGTGGCGGATTCAACCAAAGGAGTATCGATATGGGGCTTCAAGCGCGAGGCCGCGAAGGCTGCTAGAGCTACCACGACCGCAACCCCGATGTAGAGCTGGGTCGGTGACCAGCCGCCGTCGAGGAGGGTGCCCACCAGAATGGGTGCCAGAATGGCTCCCACCCGGCCAATTCCGAGACCCCATCCGACACCGGTTGCTCGCACCTCCGGCGCATACGTCTGAGGCGCCACGGTGTAGAGTCCCGCAACACAGCCGTTGATGAGCATTCCCACGACAACACCACTCAGGAATGCGAGAGCCGGAATTGATGTAGTAGTAATGAATACCACCAATAGCACGGCCGCAAGAATAGTGAACACCACGAGCGTGTTGCGCGCGTTACGCCGAATGGTCAGAACACCGTAGATCAGCGAACCGAAGGTTCCACCCATGGTCAGCATCAGACCCCCCACAATGCCTTGTTGCTCCGTCATCCCGGATTCAACCAGAAGTCTCGGCGTCCACGAATTCGCGAAGTAGAAGCCGAACATGATGACGAAGAACGATACCCATAGCAGGATGGTCGAAACCCGGTACCGGCCACCAAGCAGCTGAGTTACGCTACCCTGTGACGAATTGGTTGTGGTGGGTGCATCCCCCAGGAAAACGTCCCCCTTGAGCCCGATCCGTCGGGCAATTCCAGCCAACTTCTCTTCGGCATTCTTGGGGCGTCGGACACGGTAGTAATCAACAGATTCTGGCAGGATCACCAGGATCAAAACGGCTGCGAACAATGTCACAAGGCCGCCGGCAAGGAACACGGAGCGCCATCCGAAAGCGGGAATCAGCTGGGTGGCGCCCATTCCACCCAGTGTCGCACCCACCCCGTAGCCGGCGGTGTAGATACTGATGGCCATGCCGCGATTCTTCACATTGGAGTACTCGCTGGTGATGACCGTAACCGTTGCGAGGATGCCGCCCACACCCAGCCCGGTGATGACTCGCCATGCGCCCAGCTCAAGGGCGGAGTTCGCCGTGGCGGAAAGGAACAAACCTACGGCATTGATGCCAACCGCGACCAACAAGATCTTGCGACGTCCGAAACGATCAGCGAACGGGCCCAGCAAGAGTGACCCAGCAGCCATGCCGATCAGACCGGAACTCAGCAGCCAGCCCAGCTGGGCTCCTGTGAGTTCGAACTCCTTGGAGACGGAGGTCGCGGTGAAGGCCATTGCCAACACGTCGTACCCGTCGAGGGCGTTGAGAAACGCGGCTAGTGCAACAATGACCCATTGATATGCCGACATCTTGGAAATGTCGATCTTACGGCGAATGTCCAAAACATGCCTTTCAGGGAACGTCGATGGTTACGAGGGCTGACTGTGCGAGGTTTTCCGGAGTTGAATCCGGTCGAGTTGCTACTGCGCGGGAGACGCAGCAGCACATTGTAGCGTTCGGGGCCTTCTGGCGGTCGGAATAGAAGACGTCTCGATGATCAACTTCCCCGGAAAGCTCCAGAATCTTCACCTGACAGAGACCACACTCTCCCCGGCGACAATCCGACATGGTGTCCACACCTCCGCGTTCCAGCGCTTCGAGCATCGACTCATCCGAATTCACGGTGGTCCTGAAGTTCAATCGGGGAATATGGACTTCGAAGGGCTCGGCCTCGTACCATCCACTGTTCCCGAACGTCTCGTACCTCAAATTGGTAGGGTCCAGGCCGTTATCGGACCACGCCCTGCGGACAGCATCCATCAAGCGAATGGGTCCGCACATGTACAGCTCGGTGCCATCGGCAACGTTGCTCACGAGATCAACGACATCCAGAGTTCTCCCCCGATCATCCAGGTGAACCTCGATACGGTCGCCGTGCAGCGCCTTCAAATCCTCCATGTAGGCATGGGCACTGCTGCACGGTGAGGTGACAGTTGTAGTGTCAAGCCGCGAGGTCCACGGCTGGGTTCATGATGGTCTCGCATTCCATCGGGGTCAAACGGCCCAGGCGAACCTGTCGACGGCGCCAGTGGTAGGCCTGTTCGATCCAGGTGATAATCGCGATCCGCAGCTCGTCACGGGTCCGCCAGCGACGGCGATCGAGGACGTTCTTCTGCAGCAACGCGAAGAAAGATTCCCGCGCCGCGTGGCCGCATTGACCAGTGCGTTCACCGCGAGGCGGGCCTTCATCCGGGAATCCATGGAGTAGCCCACGATCCGCCCGCAGAACGCGTCCTTACGAACGACGTCTTCGCGGAACTCTCGGGGATATGCAGCGGGCATGGTGCATATCCTTCCAGGCCGCCCGACGGGCAAGCCAGATCAGATGTCACCCCCCCCGTACAGCAGTCCCGATCCATGATGAGGGGCCAAGGTGGCTCGAACTTTCCCCAGCACGTCAACGGGGGGGTGAAACCCGCCCCTGTATGCAGCCCGGGACCCAAAGTCGCCACAATGCGGCACGCGGCGTGCGGGGCCCCGAAGGTGGTCCGTGACAGACGCGCAATTAACCCGTCGTTCGCCCGGTGGTTGCGTGGCGATTACGCCGTGATGGTGGGCTGAGCAGCGGAACCACTCGCTGACATGCATCAACGCATGTCCCACCCAGGGAGCCACGCCATGACCCAAGCACCCGAACGCCGTCGCCTGTTGCCCATGCTGGGCCACGTCAACGGCAAGCGAAGCCCGCTCACGTGTGAACTCAAGTGCGGTAGCCAGTGCATGACCCCGGACGCGAACACATCCGGCAACGAGTACGTGCACGACGTCATCTCCGCAGCCGTCAGCCGCCGTGCCGCCCTGGGGCTGGGGATGGCCGGGGCCGTGACCGTGGGTGTGGTCGCCGCGACTGCCCAGCCGGCCGAGGCCACCTACGCCTACTGGGGTCAGGGCCGTGCCCGCCTGGACTTCACGCCCATCAAGCCCGTGGACATGACCGTGGACGACCTCTCGGTGCCCAAGGGCTACGACTGGTCGCCCATCATCCGCTGGGGTGACCCCCTGTTCTACGACTCCCCGGAGTTCGACCCCAAGAACCAGACCCCCGAAGCGCAAGCCAAGCAGTTCGGGTTCAACTCGGACTATCTGGACATCATCCCGGACCCGAACGGGCTCACGGGCGTGCTGGTGAACAACCACGAGTACACCAACGAGAACACCATGTTCCCGGCGGGCTACGACAAGACCAACCTGACCAACATGGTCAAGACCACGATCCAGGCGCACGGCATGTCGGTCGTGGAGATCTCCCGCACCAAGGTGGGGGAGCCGTGGACCTATGTGCGCGGTGGCGCTCGCAACCGTCGCATCACGCTGACCACCACGTTCGTGATGGACGGGCCCGCCGCGGGGTCCGATCTGCTCAAGACGCAGGACGACCCCACCGGCAAGCGTGTGCTGGGCACCCAGAACAATTGCTCTGGCGGTGTGACACCGTGGGGCACGGTGCTCTCCGGTGAGGAGAACGTGCACCAGTACTTCATCACCTCCGGCACCGCCGAGGAGAAGCGCTACGGCTTCCCCACGACCATGCCGTCCCGCCGCTGGCCCGAGGTGGAGAAGCGCTTCGACGCCCGGATCGAGGGGTACAAGAACGAGCCCAACCGCTTCGGCTGGATCGTGGAGATCGACCCGCAGAACCCCAACTCCGCGCCCATCAAGCACACCGCGCTGGGCCGCTTCAAGCACGAGGGCGCGAACGTGCGCGTGGGTGACGACGGCACGGTGGTCGCGTACTCCGGTGACGACGAGAAGTTCGAGTACATCTACAAGTTCGTCTCGTCCCGCAAATACCGCAAGGGCGACAAGGCCCACAATATGAAGTTGCTCTCCGAGGGCGACCTCTACGTGGCCCGGCTGCGCGGCAACTCCCAGGCCCCCGAGATCACTGGGACGGGCCAGCTGCCCCGCGACGGCGAGTTCGACGGCACCGGCGAGTGGCTGCCCCTGCTCAAGGGTGGAAAGTCCATGGTCCGCGGCATGTCCGTGGAGGAGGTCCTGGTCTACACCCGCCTCGCCGCGGACAAGGCTGGCGCCACCAAGATGGACCGCCCGGAGGATGTGGAGCCCAACCCCCACACCGGCAAGGTGTACGCGGCGCTGACCAACAACTCCGATCGCGGCAAGCCCGGCAAGGCGGACGTGGACGAGGCCAATCCCCGCACCGGCAACCGTGACGGGTACATCCTGGAACTGACCGAGCGCAATAACCGGCCCCAGGCCACGCGCTTCGACTGGAACCTGTTGCTCGTGTGCGGTGACCCCACCAAGGATTCGGGGACGTACTTCGGCGGGTTCCCCAAGGAGAAGGTCTCCCCGATCTCGTGCCCCGACAACGTGGCCTTCGACAAGGCCGGCAACCTGTGGATCTCCACGGACGGTGCGCCCTCCAAGATCGGCTACAACGACGGTCTGTTCAAGGTGGACCTCCAGGGTGCCAATCGCGGTCGCGTGCAGCAGTTCCTGGCCGTGCCGCAGGACGCGGAGACGTGCGGTCCCGTGATCCACGACACCGAGGGCATGGTCTACGTGGCCGTGCAGCACCCCGGTGAGGACGGCACGTTCGAGCAGCCCCGCTCGTACTTCCCCGACTACGTGCTGCCCACGCGCGCCGGGGCCGGCGAGTTCTCCATGCCGCGCCCCGCGGTGGTCCAGGTCTTCCACAAGAACCGCGAGGACCAGCCCGAGTTCCCCGGTGGCGTGAGCGACAAGCCGGGTAAGGGCCGCAACCAGGACAAGCGCCGCAAGAACGGCAAGAACGGCCCCAAGTACCGCGGGTACCAGGGCAAGAGCAGTGCCGAGCTCAAGCGCCGCGCTCGCCAGGCGCCCAAGTCCTTCGAGGGCTGAGCTGGTAGCACCACCACATGCATGCGCGGGCGGGATCGCGGGGACCGCGGTTCCGCCCGCGTCGTCGTGCCCGGGAACAGCGGGCGACGACGCCGCGGTGCCGGTCGAGCGACGTCGGCCTGTACCCGCGGGTGACCAGGGGGAATGCCGGCTATGTGACGGGTTTGTGACGGTGAATCGCTGCACTGAGGGCTCGCTCGGTACGTTGGAGCGACTTGCCTCCCCCTCACCCAAGGAGCACCCATGACACCCTCCGCCGACACCCAGGACAAGGCCCCCGCCGCGGCGTCCGGCCGCGTGCGCGGACCCCGCAAGGGCACCGATCTGGGCCAGTGGAAGGTTAGCGGCCGCACGCCGCTGAACCACAACGAGGAGTTCAAAGCGGAGGAGAACTCGCTCAACGTCCGGCAGCGGATCATCGACACGTACTCCAAGACGGGGTACGCCTCGATCCCCGCGGACGACGTCCACGGGCGGTTCCGCTGGTTGGGCCTGTACACGCAGCGCAAGCAGGGCGTGGACGGTGCGTCGACCTCCAAGCTGGACGCCGAATCGCTCTCGGACGAGTACTTCATGCAGCGCATCCGCCTAGACGGCGGACAGCTGACCACGGAGCAGACGCGCGTGCTGGGTGGCATCTCCCGGGATTTCGCGCGCGGCACCGCGGACGTGTCCGACCGGCAGAACATCCAGCTGCACTGGCTGCGCATCGAGGACGTCCCCGAGATGTGGGAACGGCTGGACTCGGTGGGGCTCACGACCCTCGAGGCGTGCGGTGACACCCCCCGCGTGTTCCTGGGCAGCCCCGTGGCGGGCGTCGAGGCGGATCCGATCATCGATCCCACGTCCGAGCTCGAGGCGCTGCGCACAGAGTTCGTGGGCAACCCGGACTACGTGAACCTGCCGCGCAAGTTCAAGACCGCGATCACCGGCAGCCGCACCCTGGACGTGGTGCACGAGATCAACGACGTCAGCTTCGTGGGGGTCAACCACCCGGAACTCGGTCCCGGTTACGACCTGTGGGTGGGCGGTGCACTGTCCGTGTCCCCGCGGTTGGGGGAGCGCCTGGGTGCGTTCGTGGCGCCGGAGGACGTCGTGCCCGTGTGGGCCGGGGTCACTGCGATCTTCCGCGACTACGGCTACCGCAAGCAGCGCACCAAGGCCCGGTTGAAGTTCCTGCTCGCCGAGTGGGGCCCGGAGAAGTTCCGCCAGGTGCTCCAGGACGAGTACCTGGGTCGCGAGCTGCCGGACGGTCCCGCCCCCGAGCGCGCCGTGGGTCACGCGGATCACGTGGGGGTCCACGAACAGAACGACGGCAAGAAGTACGTGGGCTTCGCGCTGACCGCGGGTCGCCTGAGCGGTGACGCCCTCGTGGCGCTCGCCGACGCCGCCGAGGCCGCCGGTTCCGGCCGGATCCGGTTGACCCCGCACCAGAAGGTCCTGGTGCTGGACGTGGCCCCGGAGAACGTGGATTCCCTGATCGAGGCGCTGCGCCCGTGGGGGATGCACGCCAAGCCCAGCCCGTTCCGCCGGTCCACGATCGCGTGCACCGGGATCGAGTTCTGCAAGCTCGCGTTCGTGGAGACCAAGGGTCTTGCCGCACGGGTGATCGACGACATGGAGCAGCGCCTCCAGGATGTGGAGATCCCCACCCCCATTTCCCTGCACATCAACGGGTGCCCCAACTCGTGCGCGCGTATCCAGACCGCGGACATCGGCCTCAAGGGCCAGTACATCGGTGAGGAGTACGTGTTCCAGGTGCACCTGGGCGGCGGCCTGGCCTCCCCGGACCGCGAGGAGGGCGGGTTGGGTCGCACCGTGCGCGGGCTGAAGATCACCGCAGACGACCTGTCCGACTACGTGGAGCGTGTCACCCGCACGTTCCTCGACGAGCGCGAGGCTCACCAGAGCTTCGCCGAGTGGGCCCTGAACGCCCAGGAGGATTCACTGAAATGACCAGGACCGACACCGCAGGCAACAGCGGCGCGGCGGACGCGTCGTCGTCCGCTCACACCACGACCATCGAGCAGGACCCCGCGGCCGCTTCCCCCGGACGCACCCGCTCCGTCGAGGAGCTCAAGGCGCTCGTCGAGGAGGCGCAGCAGCGCTTCGGACTGCGGGATGCGGACCCGGACGAGGTGCTCGCGTGGGCCGCCGAGACCTTCGGGAAGAAGCTCGCGGTCGCGTGCTCCATGGCCTCCGACACCGTGGTCCCCGCCCTGGTGAGCAATCACGTCAAGGACGTGGACGTGCTCTTCCTGGAGACGGGCTACCACTTCCCGGAGACCCTCGAGACCCGCGATCGCTTCGCCTCGGACTGGCCAGTGAACGTGCGGACCCTGCTGCCCGAGCTGACCGTGCCCGAGCAGGACGCCAAGTACGGTCCCAAGCTCCACGACCGTGACCCGGGCCTGTGCTGCGGGATGCGCAAGGTCGCGCCGCTGGACAAGGCCCTGGCCGGCTACGAGGCCTGGGTGACCGGGCTGCGGCGCGAGGAGACACCCCACCGCGCGAACGCCGCGCCTGTGGAGTGGGATGAGCACCACCAGATGGTCAAGCTCAACCCTGTGGTGGATTGGAGCTTCGACCACGTGGTCGATTACGCCGAGCAGAACCTCGTGGTGGTCAACCCGTTGCTGGGCCAGGGCTACCCGTCCATCGGGTGTGCACCGTGCACGCGCAAGGTCGCGCCCGGAGAAGACCCCCGCGCCGGTCGTTGGTCCGGTGTGGGCAAGACAGAATGCGGGATCCACCTATGACCACGACCACCTCCGAGTCCGTGACACTCTCCCAGCTGCAGCGTCTCGAGGCCGAGTCCATCCACATCTTCCGCGAGACCGCGTCCGAGGGCGAGCGCCCCGTGCTGTTGTTTTCCGGCGGCAAGGACTCGGTGGTCATGCTTCACCTGGCCGCCAAGGCCTTCTGGCCGGCCCCCATCCCGTTCCCCGTGCTGCACGTGGACACCGGGCACAACTTCCCGGAGGTCCTGGAGTTCCGGGACCGCACCGTGGAGCGGTTGAAGATCCGTCTGGAGGTCGCCAAGGTCCAGGACTACATCGACGACGGCCGCCTGGCTGAGCGCCCGGACGGCACCCGCAACCAGTTGCAGACCGTTCCCCTGCTGGACGCGATCACGGAGGGCAAGCACGACGTCGTCTACGGCGGCGCCCGGCGTGATGAGGAGAAAGCCCGCGCCAAGGAACGCATCATCAGCCTGCGCGATGAGTTCGGCCAGTGGGATCCGCGTAACCAGCGCCCCGAACTGTGGAGCCTGTACAACACGCGCCACCGCCCCGGTGAGCACGTGCGGGTGTTCCCGCTGTCCAACTGGACCGAGTTGGACATCTGGTCCTACATCACCGAGCAGGGCATCGACCTGCCCCCGCTGTACTACGCCCACGAGCGGGACGTGATCAGCCGCGACGGGATGTGGCTCGCCGTGGGTGAGTACGTGAGCCCGCGGGAGAACGAGACCGTGGAGCAGCGCACCGTGCGCTACCGCACCGTGGGTGACATGAGCTGCACGGGTGCCGTGGAGTCCCCGGCCACGACCGCGGAGGAGGTGCTGGCTGAGGTCATGACCAGCACCCTCACCGAACGCGGGGCCACCCGCGCGGACGACCGCGTGTCCGAGGCCGCCATGGAGGACCGCAAACGAGAGGGCTACTTCTAGAGATGAGCACCGAGAACCGAGCAAGCCTGCTGCGGATCGCCACGGCCGGCAGCGTGGACGACGGCAAGTCCACGCTCGTGGGCCGCTTGCTGCACGACACCAAGAACATCCTGGTGGACCAGCTCGACGCGATCGAACGGGTCAGCCAGTCCCGCGGCCTGGACGCCGCGGACCTCGCGCTGCTCACGGACGGGCTGCGGGCCGAACGCGAGCAGGGCATCACGATCGACGTGGCCTACCGCTACTTCGCGACGCCCGCGCGCAGCTTCATCCTCGCGGACTGCCCGGGGCACGTGCAGTACACGCGCAACACCGTCACGGGTGCCTCCACCGCGGACGCGCTGATCGTGCTCGTGGACATCACCCACGGGATCATGGAGCAGACCCGGCGCCACCTGGCTGTCGGAGCCCTGCTGGGAGTGCCGCACCTGATCGTCGCAGTCAACAAGATCGACCTGTTGCCCGATGCGGAAGAAGCGTTCCGGGAACTGAGCGGACAGTTGCACGAACTCGCGGACGAACTGGGTGTGCTGGACCTGCGGATCATCCCGGTCTCCGCGCTGCGCGGCGACAACGTGGTCGAGGCCTCCCAGGACACCCCGTGGTACGACGGTCCGTCCCTGCTGAGCTGGCTCGAGAACCTCCCGGACTCGTCCGAGCTCACCCAGGCGGAACGGTTCGCGCTGCCCGTGCAGTGCGTCATCCGCCCGCAGTCCGCCGCACTGTCCCCGGAGTTCGTGGACTACCGCGGCTACGCGGGCCAGATTGCCTCCGGTTCGGTGGCCGTGGGGGACAAGGTCGCCGTGCAACCGGCCGGGCGCACCACCACGGTCGAGCGCATCGACGTGGCCGGGGCTCCCGCCGAGTACGCCGTGGCCGGGCAGTCCGTGACCCTCACGCTCGCGGACCAGATCGACATCACGCGCGGTGACCTGATCGCGGAACCGGCCGGGGCGCCGTCGGGCACCAAGTCGGTGGAGGCCGTGGTGTGCTGGCTCGACGACGAGAAGCCCCTGCGCGAGGGCCAGCGCGTGCTGCTCAAGCACACCACGCGCGTGGTGCGCGGGATCGTGGGCTCGCTCGACGGGCGGCTGAACCTCGAGAGCCTCGCCGCGGAATCGGTGGAGTCGTTCGAGCTCAACGATATCGGCCGGGTGACCGTGCGCGTGGCCGAACCGCTGTTCACCACTGCGTACACGCAGTCGCACGCGCTGGGCTCGTTCCTGCTCATCGACCCACAGTCCGGTCGCACGCAGGCCGCGGGCATGGTGCAGGACGACAGCGTCAACACCCCGGGTGTGCTGGGTAACCTCCGCGCGGACGCGGGGGAGTGGGCCATCTGAGCCGTCCCTGAGTGACCTTTGCGGCCCCGGTCCACGTCGTCGACGACGGCGCGGCACCGGGGCCGCTGTGCGTGTCGGTGCCGGTCGGTACGCTCTGGAGCGTGATCAGCCCCAGCCACGTCTCGGCCACCGCCGTCCTGCGCGCCCTCGCGATGCGCGGGATGGAACACCTCGTGGTGTCCCCGGGGTCGCGTTCCGCGCCGCTGGCATATGCCGCGGCCGCAGCGCAGGCCAGCGGTGCACTGTCGGTACACGTGCGGATCGACGAGCGCGACGCCGCCTTCACCGCCCTCGGCATCGCCCGCTCCACGGGCCTGCCGTGCGCCGTGGTGACCACGAGCGGGACGGCCGTGGGTGAGCTGCTCCCGGCGGTCATGGAGGCCTCCCACGCGGGGGTCCCCCTGGTGGTGCTCAGCGCCGACCGCCCGCCCGAACTGCGCGGCACCGGCGCGAACCAGACCACGCGGCAACCCGGGATGTTCGCCAACTTCGTGCGCGCGGCGGTGGACCTGCTGCCGCCGGACGATCCGCAGTTGTCGTGGGCGGAGCACTGCGAGGACACCGAGTCCCTGCTGGATCACGTCCTGGCCGCCCTACCTGGCGATGCGCAGGATCCGCCCGGACCCGTGCATGTGAACGTGGCCCTGCGCGATCCGCTGTACCCCGTGTGCGACGACGACCACCGTCACCTGCGCAGCTGGGCCCGCGACCTCGCGAGGGAGGTGCGGCCCGTGCGTTCCGTGGGTGCCGCGCGGATCCGGGTGCACCCGTGGTCGGTGCTCCTGGAGCCGTTCCTCCCGCCCGCCGAATCGGTGCGAATCGCGGAGTCGGCGCCATGGAACGAGCCCGTGCGTGTGACTTCCGAGGCCGACGGCGCGGATATGCGTTCCAATGCCGCGCGGCGGGTGTCTTCCGACTCTGAGTCTTCGGCGCCCCCGGCACCCTCGGCGACCGCGGGCACCGCGCATCCCCTCATCTTTGCCGGCGACGGCGCGGGGCCTACCACCGAGCGTTTCGCGCTGGAGCATTCGTTGCCCCTGCTCGCCGAACCCTCGTCCCAGGCGCGCGCGGGAGAGGCCGCCATCGCGTCCTACGAGAGCGTGCTGGACTCACCCCTCGGTGAGCGCGTGGACTCGGTGATCCTCGTGGGCCGCCCGACCCTGAGTCGCCGTGTCTCGGCGCTGCTCAAGCGCCCCGACGTGCGGGTGATCGCCGTGCGACCCGATCCCGCCCCGTGGTTCGAGCACGGCAGGCGCCCCGAGGACGCGGTGGGCTCGTTCGAGGAGGCAGCGAGCGCCGTCGGACCCGCGGAACCCGGGTGGCTCGAGGCGTGGCGCGAGGCGGGAGCCGCCGCCGACGCCGCGGTGCTGCGGTTCGCGGACGACCAACCCTCGCTGACGCGCCTGCACGTAGCGCGGGCAGTGTGGGACGCAGCGTGCGCGGACGGGTCGGTACTCGTGGCGGGGTCCTCCAACATCGTTCGGGACCTGGATCTCGTGGCCCGCGCCCGGGGGCCCTTGGCGGTGATCGCCAACCGCGGGCTCGCGGGGATCGACGGGACCGTGGCCACCGCGCACGGCGTGGGACTGGGGACGGGGCGGCCCGTGCGTGCCGTCATGGGGGACCTGACGTTCCTGCACGACGCCGGGGGACTGCTCCTGGGACCCGGCGAACGCGTTCCGGACCTGCACATGATCGTGGTCAACGACTCCGGCGGCGGGATCTTCCAGACCCTGGAACACGGGGACCTGGGCCGGGACCCGCGTTACACCGCGACCGTGGAGCGCTTCTTCGGAACCCCCCACACGGTGGGGATCGCGGAGCTGTGTGCGGCGTACGGGGTCCAGTACGTGGGCGCGGACACCGCGATCGAACTCGCCGCCGCGCTCGCCGCACCCGTGGCCGGCCGGCGGGTCATCGAGGTCACACTGGACCGGCAGAGCCTGCGGGACTTCAACGTGGCCGCCAGGGACGCCGGTGCGCGAGCGGTGCGGGAGTACCTTGAGGGCGAGCCCTCCGAACGGGAGCCTCGCGCGGGGGAGTGAATGCCACTCGGCGCTCACATGTTTTTCACCGTGCGCCGTGCGCCGTGCGCCGTGCGTACCGTCCCGGGCCGGCCGCGGCCGTATGCGCCGCCCATGGTGTCCGGGGCGCTCGTTAGCATGGCGTCATGACTGAGCAGAGCACTCACACGACCACCGTCCGCACCGCGCTCGTCACGGGCGCCACCCGCGGCATCGGCCGGGCCATCGTGCAGGACCTCGCACGGGACCACATCGTCTTCGTGGGCGGACGTTCCGCCGCCGACGTCCAGCGGGTCCGCGACGAACTCGCCGGGCTGGGTCCGGGGACCCGGGCGTTCACCGCGGACGTGAGCTCGGACGAGGAGGTCGCCGAGGCATGGGAACCCCTGCGGGACGAGTTCGAGGGTCTCAACGTGCTGGTCCACTCGGCCGGGATCGCACCGCAAGCGCGGGTGGAGGAGGCCACGCGGGAGCAGTGGGAGCGGATCTTCGACGTCAACGTGATCTCCGTGGCCCAGCTGTCCCGGTTGACCCTGCCCCAGCTGCGCGTGGCCGGCGGTGACGTCGTGGCCATCAACTCGGGCTCGGGGTTCACCTCGGGCCCGTCGGCGGCGCTGTACTCCGGGACCAAGTTCGCCCTGCGCGCCCTGACCGACGCGCTGCGTGAGGAGGAACGCGAGAACGGCGTGCGCGTGAGCTCGGTGCACCCGGGGCGCGTGGCCACGGACATGCAGGAGGAACTGCAGGCGTACATGGGCAACGAGTACCACCCCGAGGACTGGATCCGCCCCGAGCAGATTGCCGCGGCGGTGCGCACGGCAGTGGACGCCACGCGGGATTCTCAGGTCGAGGTAATCTCGGTGCGGCCCTCCGGGATGGTGAACCGGGGCTGACCGCGGTTCATCGCCTCCCGCAGGGGCCGCTCATGACGTCGTGATCGGGTGGGCGCGCTGCATCGGCGCGGGATGCGCGACCCGAGGGATGCCGGCCAACCCCGCCGGGACCACCGTGAACGCCGGTGAATAGGTGTCCTCACCATAGGGTGCGTGTTTCAATCACGCCGATTCATTCATAATTCGGGAAAGAGGCACCCCTGGTAAAACCCAGGGGTGCTCCCAGTGCCATGGGTCACGCCCTCGGTCAGGACCGAGGTCGAGTAATGAGCGCCACGTCGGTGCTCAACTCGGGCGCGGTGATCGGCGGCATGCTCGCCTCCAAGCTCGCGGACCGTTCGGGCCCGCAGCGCATCGTGGCCACCACGTTCGTGCTCGCGGCCATCACCCTGGCGCTTATGACCTTCGCGTAACCGCTGCCGGTGCTGTTCATCGTCATCGCGATCGCCGGTGTGGGCACCCTGGGTACCCAGGTGCTGATCTACGGCTTCACGTCCAACGACTACACGACCAACGCACGTGCCGCCGGCGTGGCCTGGGGACTCCGGCTCCGGCCGCCTGGGCGGGATCTTCGGCCCACTCATCGGCGGGTGGCTCCTGGCCGCCAACCTGGGAGGAGCCACCGCGTTCTACATCTTCGGTGCCGTGGCCCTGTTCGGTGCGCTCGTGACCATCCTCGTCCCGCGTCAGCGCACGGTGGAACAGGCCAAGGCCAAGGCCGAGGAGATCCTCGAGACCCAGGACATCCGGGGGTCCGCCACCGACATCCCTGTCACGGATCGCGTCTGATCCACCGATCCGGTCGGGCACCCGCTCGGCACCCGTGTTCCACCACGACGGCGCCGCTGTTCTTCCCGAACAGCGGCGCCGTCGTCGTGTGCTTCCACGCGGCGTCGAGCGCCCCGCCCATTGCTGCGGGATCACGTGGGCGGGGCCCCCGTTGCACGGGAGTCGGCGGGCGGATTACTCCGGGGTGTCCACCGTGGTGGGGTTGAGGACCCGGGAGAGGAACGTGCGGGTGCGCTCGTGCTGGGGTGAGCCGATGACCTCGCGGGCGGGGCCCTGTTCCACGACCACGCCGCCGTCCATGAACACCACGCGGTCGGCGACGTCGCGTGCGAAGGACATCTCGTGGGTCACCACGAGCATGGTCATCCCGTCATCCGCGAGTTGGCGCATGATCGCGAGGACGTCGCCCACGGTCTCGGGATCGAGAGCGGAGGTGGGCTCGTCGAACAACATCAGATCGGGGTCCATGGACAGCGCCCGCGCGATCGCCACGCGCTGCTGCTGACCGCCGGAGAGCTGGGTGGGCCGCTGGCCGGCCTTGGCCTCCAGACCCACGCGTTCCAGGTTCGCCAGGGCGATGCGCTTGGCCTCCTCCTTGGAGCGCTTGAGCACCTTGACCTGGGACACCGTGCAGTTCTCGAGCACGCTCAGGTGGGGGAACAGGTTGAACTGCTGGAACACCATGCCCACGCGGCGGCGCATGGCGTCCACGTCCAGATCTGGGTCCGTGACCGTGAACCCGCCCACGGAAATGGTCCCGGACTGCGGGGACTCCAGGAGGTTGAGGCAGCGCAACAGGGTGGACTTGCCGGAACCGGAGGGCCCGATCAGACACACGACCTCACCTGTGGCCACGTCCAGATCGATCCCGCGCAGCACCTCGAGGTCCCCGTAGGACTTGTGCAGCTCGCGCACGTGCACCGCGGCGGAACCGGAGTGGCCCCGGTCGGACGCGGCAGCGGCGTCGTCGGAGGACGCGCGAGATGCACCCGGGGACGGGGCAGCGGAACGGCCCGGACCGGTCGCGGCAGAGCTGGGACGTGCAGTAAAGGCGGCGTCGTGCTGGGAACCCCGGGCGGGATCCGCCCCGGGGGTCGCCGACGGGTCGGAGGATGCGGGATCGGGGGAGGCTGCGGAAGTGGACACTGGGAGCTCCTAGGACTTCTTGACCCGGTCGGTCTTGGTTTCGAAGTGGCGGGACAGAAGCCCCAGCGGCACGGTGATGATCAGGTAGCAGATGCCGGCCACGACGAGCGGGGTCAGCCCGGCGCCGGCGTCGGAGATGCCTTCGCGGCCGAACTTGGTGAGTTCGTACTGCTGCACGCCCATGCCCAGCAGATAGACCAGGGAGGAGTCCTTGGTCAGCAGGATGACCTCGTTGGTCAGCGGCGGCAGGACGATGCGCAGGGCCTGGGGGATCACGATCGTGACCATGGCGCGGGTGTGGGACATGCCCAGGGAGCGGGCAGCCTCGTACTGCCCCGGGGGCACGGCCTGCAGACCTGCGCGGAGGGACTCGGCGATGTACGCGGCGGCGACCACGCCGAGCGCGATCATCACGGTCACGTAGTGGTTGAAGCGGAAGCCGAAGGCCAGGGGGATGCCGTAGCCCAGGGCCAGGAACACGAGCAGCGCGGGCACGCCGCGGAAGAACTCGATGTAGAGGGTCGCGATCCACCGGTAGGGCGCCACGGAGGAGAGCTTCATGAGCGCGAGGACCACACCCAGGGTCAGGCCCACCACGAAGCCCAGGACCGTGTAGATCAGGGTGTTCTTCAGCGCCACGGTGATGATCCCGGGGAACTGGTTCAGTGCGACCTCGGGGTTGAACACGCGCTGGTAGAGCACGTTCCAGTCCGCGAGGAACACGAGTGCTACCAGTACGACGACGAGTACGGCGTACTGGATGCCCCGCGACAGCTTGGCGCGCTGCCGGGTGGTCATGGCCATGGATGTCTCCCTGTCCGTGGGTTGCCCACATATGCGTGCCGGGCGGTGTCACACCGCCCGGCACGGATGTCCTGCTCTCGGGGAGTGGAGCCTACAGGCCCATCCACTCCTTCTTCATCTTGTCCATGGTGCCGTCGCTCGTGATGCGGTCCAGGGTCTTGTTCACGGAGTCGAGGATCTCGGTGTTGCCCTTCTTCACGGCCACGCCCAGGTTCTCGTTGGTGTCCACGGTCTGCACGACCTCGAGGTCCGGGTTGTCCTTCGCGCGCTTGGACAGCGTGGAGATGTTCCCGGACACGGCCTGCACGCCACCGGACTCGAGGGACTGGAACATGAGCTCCACGTCCTCGAACTGCTGGGTCTTCAGGTGCTTGTCCTTGGCGAACTGCTCACCGGAGGTGGCCTGCTGTACGCCCACGGTCTTGTCCCCCACGGAGTCGAAGTCGCGGATCCCGGAATCCTTGGTGGTCAGCAGGGCGATCTGGTCGTTGAAGTACGGCTTGGAGAAGTCCACGGACTGCTTGCGGGCGTCCGTGATGGTGATCCCGGAAATGGCGGCATCGCACTGGTCGGTGTCCAGCGCCGCTCCGGACTCGAGGGTCTCGAAGTTCGCCTGCACCACGTTCTTCTCCCGGCCCAGGTCCTTGGCGATCTCGTCCCCCAGAGACATGTCGAAGCCCACGATCTTGCCGTCCTTCTCGAACTCGAACGGCGGGTACGGAGAGTTGGTGCACACGGTGAACGTGTCGGAGCCACCGGCCTGGGAGCCGCCCCCGGAGGTCGATTCACAACCGGTCAGTGCCAAGCCTGCGGCGGAGAGGACGGCGAGCGCGGGAACGAGTCGGCGCAGGGTTGACATGTGTGCTCCTCGGGGAGATGTGGGGTTCCGGGTGAAACTCGTGGCGATTTTACTACGGGGTGCCCGGATCGGCCCGGAATCCCTTTACTCCCGGTCCCACCGTGCGGGCAGGGACTCGAGCATGGGGCGCAGTTTCGCCCAGGTCTCGGCGAGCTCGGCGCGCGGATCGGATTCGGCCACGATCCCGCAGCCGGCGCTCACGCGCGCCCGGTGCGCGTCCAGCTGCACGGCGCCGCGCAGGGCGATGCCCCACTCGCCGTTACCCGCGCCGTCGAGCCAGCCCACAGGGCCGGCGTAGAGCCCACGGTCCATGCGTTCGAGGTCCTCGATCACGGCCCCGGCGGTCTCGGTGGGCGTCCCGCACACCGCGGCGGTCGGGTGGACGGCCTCCGCGAGTTCGAGGGCCGAGGGCAGGGTCCCGTCCACGCCCGCACGCAATTGCGCGGTGACGTCCGACGCGAGATGCCACACGTTCGGCAGCGCCAGGATGAAGGGGTGCTCGCCGCCGGAGACCTCATCCGCGTACGGGGACAGCCCCGTGATCAGAGAGTCCACGGCGAAGCGGTGTTCGCGCTGTTGCTTCTCGGACCCGCCCAGCTCGGTACCGGCGAAGTCCTCGGGGTTGGCGCCGTCCGGCAGGTCCTGGCGGTCCAGGGTCCCGGCGAGCACACGGGCCGTGGCGGTGCCGCGATGCACCCGGATGAGCATCTCGGGGGTCGCGCCGAGCAACCGGCCCGCACCCTCCCCGTCGTCCGGGCCCTCCTGCTCGGAGCCTTCCTGCTCCGGGCCCAGGCGCACGCAGTACGTCCAGCACGTGGCGAAGCGTTCGCTCAACCGCCCCAGCACCGCACCGAGTTCGATGGGCCGCCCGGTGTCCACGACCACGTCCCGCGCGAGCACGAGCTTGTCGAGCTCCCCCGCGCGGATCATCCCCACGCCGTCCGCGACGGCCTCCATCCAGCGCTGTTCGTCCAGGGCCCCGGGCACGGCCGTGGGGTACGACGACGCCGCTGCGTCCGGTTCCTCGGGCCGCGCCACCGCGGGTGCGGCGCGCACGAGGCGACGCCACGCGGCGTCGACGTCCTCGACCGTGGGTTCGGACGGTCCGGTGGAGATCAGGGTGAGCCACGCGCCATGGGCGTCGGTGCCGATCACGAGCTCGGGGACCATGAGCCCGGAGTCCACCGTGGAGGACGGCGCGAACGCGAACGCCCCGAAGGCCAGCAAACCGGTGCCTGGGCGCTGCACGGAGTCATGCACGGTCGCATCCTGGCGAAGCTCGTCCCACCACACGCGCGCGGAGGTGAATCGGGTCCCGCCCCGCACGCGGTAGGCCGCCACGCGACCGAGGCCGACGATTCCCTTGCCGCGCATGATCCACGTGGCCGGGTCCGCGCTGCCCAGCAACCGCCGGACGTCCGGGTTGCGGGCGAACTCCGCGGCCGCGGGAACTTCGGACAGGGGAAGGGTGAGCGCACTCAGGCGGGGTGCGGGGAACTCGGGTGTCATCGTCCTCAAGCATAGGACGCGCGCGTGGGCGCGGCGGTGTCGGTCGGGTGGGACCGGGACCGGCCCGGCTTCCTGCCGAGTCCGCGGGCGGAGCGACGACGGCGGGGACAGCGGCGTCGGCGGACGATGACACAATGGGCGGGTGGTCCGTCCAGCACGCGGGCGCGCCGACATCACAAGGAAGAACACAGGAAGCGGAGGGCCGCGGCGCAGTGAAGGTCTTGATCAGCGGGGGAGGCCCCGCCGGTGCCACGGCGGCGTACTGGTTGGCGAGCCAGGGGATCGCGGTGACCGTGCTCGAGAAGAGCGGCTACCCGCGGGAGAAGGTGTGCGGGGACGGGCTCACTCCGCGGGCCGTGCGCCAGATGCAGCTCATGGGCTTGCCGCGCGGCGCCGCGGAGGGTTATAAGGCCAACAAGGGACTGCGACTCGTGGCGTCCGGGCGCACCGTGGAGGTCCCGTGGCCCGAACTGACCGATTTCCCGTCCTACGGACTCGTGCGCACGCGCGCGGGTTTCGACGAGGACCTCGTGCGGCACGCCCGGCGTGCCGGTGCGCACGTGATCGAGCACCGCATGGTGCGGGACGTGCTGCGTGATGACACCGGGCGGATCGTGGGCGTGCAGGCAGCCGTGATGGACCCGGCGACCGGGCGACGCACCTCCGAGACGGAGGAGCACCGCGCGGACCTCGTGCTCGCCGCGGACGGCAACTCGACCCGCACCGCCGTGGCCGCGGGTCTGCACCGGCGCACGGATCGGCCCCTGGGCGTGGCCGTGCGCACGTACTACCGTTCCCCGCGCTCGGAGCTCGACTGGATGGAGGGGTGGCTCGAACTTGCGGACGGCACGGACCCCGAGCGCTCCCTGCTGCCCGGCTACGGCTGGGTCTTCGGTGTGGGGGACGGCACCGCGAACGTGGGCCTGGGCATCCTGGACACCTCGCCCGCGTTCGGCAAGCTCGACTACCGCGCGGTGCTGCGTGACTGGGCCGCGTCCATGCCCGCCGAGTGGACCTTCGACCCGGAGCACCAGGTGGGCCGGGTGGGTTCGGCTGCGCTGCCCATGGCCGGCAACCGCACCCCGCACTACGTTCCCGGGCTCATGCTGCTCGGGGACTCCGCGGGGCTCGTGTCCCCGTTCAACGGGGAGGGGATCTCCAACGCCATGGAGTCCGCGCTGTTCGCGGCGTCGTGCATCGTGGACGCCGCCGAGGCCAACGGGCCCCAGCAACGGGAGAACGCGCTCGCCCGCTACCCGCAGCTCGTGCGCGCCGAATGGGGGGCCCATTTCACGCAGGGCCGGGCGCTCGCCGAGCTCATCGGCCACCCGGCGATCCTCACCGCGGCCCTACGGGCGGGGATGAGCGTCCCGGCCATGATGCGCTTCGCGGTGCGGGTCATGACGGAACTGTCGGACCGGCCCGCCCGGACTGTGACCGATCGCGCGATCGCGGTGCTGGACGCACTGACCCCCGCGAGCTGAATTGTCGATAGAGTGGTGGATCGTGACTGACCCCAGCCGCCCGAATGACTCCCTGCGCTTGCCCGAAGGGTTCGAGCTCATCGCCCAGGACTCCCACCTGGGCCCGCTCATGCTGCGCAGCCTCGATCGGATCGAGCAGCGGCTGGCAGAGTCCGTGCACTCCGCGGACCGGATCGCGGACGTCGCGGCCCGGCACCTGCTCGACGCCGGCGGTAAACGGGTGCGGCCCCTCCTCACGCTGCTCGCGGCGGAAGTGGCCGGTGAGGTCACGGACGAGGTCATCGAGGCCGCCGCGGTCGTGGAACTGACCCACCTGGCCTCCCTCTACCACGACGACGTCATGGACTCCGCCCCCATGCGCCGGGGCGTGCAGACCGCGCACACGGTGTGGGGCAACACCGTGGCCATCCTCACCGGGGACATGATCTTCGCACGTGCCTCCGCCATGGTCTCCGCCCTGGGCCAGGAACCCCTCATGATCCAGGCGACCACGTTCGAGCGCCTGGTGATCGGGCAGCTGCAGGAGACCACCGGTCCCGCCCCGGACGAGGATCCCGTGGCCCACTACATCAAGGTGCTCTCCGGTAAGACCGGTTCGTTGATCGCCGCGAGCGGTCAGTACGGCGCCCTGCTGGGCGGGGGGCCCCGCTCCGTGGTGGATCTCATGGTCGTCTACGGCGAGAAGGTGGGACTCGCGTTCCAGCTCGCGGACGACATCATCGACCTCACCGGCCACCCGGACGTCTCCGGCAAGATACGCGGTACGGATCTGCGCGAGGGCGTGGACACCCTCCCGGTCCTGCTGTTGCGCCGCGACGCCGCCGGCTCCGACCCGGCCGCCGCGGCCTCCGCGCGCGAGCTGCTCGAGCTCGTGGACGGGGACCTGTCCGACGACGCCGCCCTGGCCCGCGCCGTCGAGGCCGTGTCCGAGCACCCCGCGGCTGCGGAGGCGTGGCAGATTGCCAACGACTGGGCGGACGAGGCCATCGCGGCCCTCGAACCGCTCGACGATTCCGTGGCCAAAGCGGCACTGATCGAATTCGCGCACGGCGTGGTGCATCGCAGGGGCTGAGTTCTCAGTAAGCTTGGCGCATCCGTAATCCACTTGCGCGCCACGAGGGCTTCCGCGTGCGCGCCGATGGGATTCGTCCCGCGTGAGGTTCATCCATGTCCACAGACACGACACGTGGTCGCGCCGCGAAGGAAGCATTTTCCGGGCGCACCATGTTCATCTTCGCCGCCATCGGCTCCGCCGTGGGGCTCGGCAACATCTGGCGGTTCCCGTACGTGGCGTTCGACAACGGCGGCGGCGCCTTCATCATCCCCTACCTGGTGGCCCTGCTGACCGCCGGTATCCCGCTGCTCATGCTCGACTACGCGGTGGGTCACCGCTACCGCGGGTCCGCCCCGCTGTCCTTCCGACGGCTGCACCCCAAACTCGAGACCATCGGGTGGTGGCAGCTGGCCATCTGCGTGGTGATCGCCGTGTACTACGCCCTGATCATCGGATGGGCCATGCAGTACACCGTGTTCTCGTTCAGCAAGGCGTGGGGGGACGATCCCGCGACCTTCTTCATGAGCGACTACATGCGGGTCTCGGATGAGGTCACGATCGGTTTCGACTTCATCTGGCCGGTGTTCATCGCCACGGCCATCGCGTGGCTCGTGCTGCTGATCGTGCTGATGATGGGCGTGCAGAACGGGATCGGGAAGATCAACGTGGTGTTGATCCCGCTGCTCGTGGTCATGTTCTTGATCATGGTGGGCATGGCCCTGACGCTGCCGGGTGCCGCCGCGGGTCTGGATGCCCTGTTCACCCCGTCCTGGTCCGCACTGGGTGATTCCTCCGTATGGGTCGCGGCCTACGGGCAGATCTTCTTCTCCCTTTCGGTGGGCTTCGGCATCATGGTCACCTACGCGTCCTACCTCAAGCCCCGCTCGGACCTCTCCGGCTCCGCGCTCGTGGTCGGTTTCGCGAACTCGTCCTTCGAGATCCTCGCCGGTATCGGCGTGTTCGCAGCACTCGGCTTCATGGCCTCGGCCTCCGGGACGGAAGTCGCCGACGTCGCGACGTCCGGGATCGGTCTCGCGTTCATCGCCTTCCCGGCCATCATCTCCCAGGCCCCGTTCGGCACGCTGATCGGTGTGCTGTTCTTCGGTGCCCTGGCGTTCGCCGGGTTCACGTCCCTGACCTCCATCGTGGAGGTCATCGTGGCCGGTTTCCGCGACAAGCTCGGGCTCTCGCGCCCCGCGGCCGTGGCCCTCGTGGTCATCCCGCTCGCCGCGATCTCTCTGCTGTTCTTCCCCACGACCACGGGGCTGAACCTGTTGGACGTCGTGGACGCGTTCGTGAACAACTTCGGCATCGTGGCCGCGGCCCTGGTGTCCGTGCTGTTGCTCACCGCGGGCTTCTCGGCGCTGCCCACGCTGCGTGACCACATCAACTCGGTCTCGTCCTTCAAGCTCGGGCGCACGTGGATGATCATGGTGGGCGGTGTGACCCCGGTGATCCTGGGCTACATCCTCATCGACCAGCTCACCGAGACCGTGTCCCAGGGCTACAACGACATGCCGCAGTGGTTCGTGAACACGTTCGGGTGGGGGATGGCCGTGGCCCTGATCGTCATTGCCTACCTGCTGTCCCGACTGCCCTGGTCCCGGCGCACCGCGGAGGCCCTCACGAGCCCCGCCCCCGCCATCCAGGACGCCTACGTGGACCGCGGCGCCCTCGCGCGCCACGAGCCCCTGTCCCACTACCAGGACACCGCGACCCGCACCCCCGCACTGGGCCAGGACTTCTCCCTGCGCGCCATCGAGGACGGGACCGTGGTGCAGCGTCAGGCCCCGTGGGCGCACGCCGGATCGGGTCACACCGACCCTGTCGGCGACGCCGCGGGCCGGTCGTCCGCCCAGGTCCAGTCCCGCCGCTCGGAAGGAGAACTCTCATGAGCACCATGTCCGTCGTCATGATGATCGTGGCCATGGTCACCGTGTGGGGTGGGCTGTTGCTCGCCCTGATCAACATCAAGCGCTCGCCCGAGGAGGTCGACGAGCTCGACACCCCGTCGGAGGGCTCCCGTGAGGACGCCGCGCACCGCGCGGCCACCGACGGTGACCCGGGATCCCGGGTGAACGCCGGCGCGGCTCCCGAGTCGCGGATCTGATTCACGCGGTCCCATGAGAGAAGGCCACCCCTGGTCAGGGGTGGCCTTTTCTCGTTCCGGGCCCCGGGTGCGCGCAGCGGCGGGGGATCGGGTGCTTTCAGCGGCGGTGAGACCTGGTGCGCTCAGCGGCGGGGGAGACGGGGCGCGCGAGGTGCGCGGACGGCGTCGAGCACGAGCAGCACCACGGCGAGCCACACGAGGCCGAAACCGACCCAGCGCTCCGGGGGCATCTCCTCGTGGAAGACCAGGACGGCCAGGATGAACTGGCCGATCGGTGCGATGTACTGCAGCATGCCCACGGTGCTCAGGGGCAGCCGGGCGGCGGCGGCGCCGAACAGCAGGAGCGGAACAGCGGTGATCACGCCGGAGGACAGCAGCAACAGGAAATGCCCGGTGCCCCCGGAGGTCAGGGTGATCTGTCCCTGGGCGCCCAGCAGCGCGACCGCCACGAGCGCGAGCGGCGTGATCATGGCGGTCTCCCCGGTGAGGGTGATCAGCGCGGGATAGCGCGAGCCCACGCGGGACTTAACCAGGCCGTAGAAGCCGAACGTGAAGGCGAGGCCCAGTGAGAGCCACGGCACCGCGCCGTAGAACACGGCCATGATCACCACGGCCAGCGCACCCACGGCGATCGCGGTCCACTGCAGGGGGCGCAGCTTCTCGTGCAGCACCAGGACACCCAGCAGGATGGCCACGAGCGGGTTGATGAAGTACCCCAGGGACGCCTCGAGGGTGTGCCCCGTGGTCGTGGCGACCGTGTACAGCAACCAGTTCCCGGCGATCAGCACACCGGCCACCGTGAGCGCGAGCACCGCCGAGCCGTCCCGGAACAACCGGATGAACCGGCCCACGGAGTGGGTCACGGCCAGCATCAGCAGACAGACCACCAGGGAGAAGACAATGCGCAGGGCCACGATCTCGTACGCCGTGGCCGGGGCCAGGACCACGAAGTACAGGGGCAGCAACCCCCAGATCCCGTACGCGGCGAACCCGTAGCCGAAACCGGCCCGGGCCCTCTTCTGCTGGTGAGGGCCCGGGCCGGAAGTCGCGTTGTCAGTCACCGTCCGATCCTATCCCCGGTGACCGCCGCGTCGGTTCGCGATCAGAGGTCGAAGAAACGGCTCAGGAAACCGCGCTTCTTCTTGCCCTTCTTCTCCGCCTGCTCGTTGGTCTCGACCTCCTGGCCGTCCACCACGGCGGGGGCGGAGATGTCGTCCTCAGCAGCGCCGGGGCCGGCGACGGTCTCGCGGGCGACCACCGTCTCCCGCTCGGCCCGCTCGCGGGCCACGGTGTCCTCGGAGACGTCCCGCAGGACTGGCTGCTCCGTCGCGGGTTCGCTCGGTTCCGGCGCAGTGGGTTCGCGCGTGTCCCGCGCCGCGTCCTCGTCCTGCATCCCCGGCTGGGCCGCGGCGAACTCGGGGTCCGGGATCCGGGACATGGCCGTGGTGTTGGGGTGCGGGGAGGCCTGTGGGCCGGCGGTGGCCGCGTCCCCGGAGGGACCGGGCAGCACCGTGGTCTCCACGCGACCCGGCTCGGCGGGTCCGGAGGTGGGTTCCTGGTCGAACGGGCGGTCCGGGTCCCGCACCTCGCTCGCGGGGACGGCCACGTCCCCCTCGGGCTGCTCGGGCTCGGGCGCCTCGATCTCCTCGCGGGACAGCTCGCTGGGCAGCGGCTCCTCCCGCTCGGACGTGGACGACGCCGTTGCGGCGGCTTCTTCACGCTCGCGCCGCTTGCGTTCGGCGGACTCCACGCGCTGCTGCTCACCGAGCTGCTCGGCCTGGGCCACCGCGGCACGGCGGTCCTCGAGCAGGGCCTCGCGGTGGGTCTGCGCCTGGTGTTCGAGCTCGCGCAGTTCGTCCTCGCCCACGGAGGGCTCAGCGGGTTCCACGCCCGTGATCTGGTGGTCGTCGAACCAGAAGCGCTGAGCGCCGTCGTGCACGGTGACCACACAGGTGGCGTCCGTGTCCCACTCCACGTGGGCGCCGCGCAGCTTGGCGTAGCTGGCTACGGCGAGGTTGTGGTCCACGGCGGTGTCCGTGGTCAGGGACTCCCCGATGACCTGCATCATGCGCTGCTCCGTGAGTCGGGGCAGCTCGAACTCGGGGCCGTCCAGCAGCAACCACGCCGTGATGTTGCCACCGGCGCGCGCGGGGTAGTGGGCGTAGAGACCCGTGACGGCCTTGGCGGCCAGGGTCAGCCGGCGGGCCAGACCGTCCTCGAGGGGCAGCTCGTCCGTGGTCAGCTCGGAGACCTCGTGACGCTCACCGGCCTGCTTGGCCTGCACGGCGGCGGAGACCACGCGCGGGTTGAAGTGCCCGAGCTCCTGCCACGACCACACGAAGGACCCGCGGGACGCCGATTCGGTGCCCAGCAGGTAGGGGGTCAGGGTGACGGGAGGCGTGGTTTGCAGGGTGAACGACGGCGCGGAAAAGTCCACGTCCCACTCCGCGCCCTGGGACAGTTCCGCCAGCACTGCCTGGTATTCGGTGGAAAGGAAGATCGACGCGTCGATCAACTCCTGCAAAGTTTTCGTCATGGGTCCAGGCTAACAACTGGCGCGGACGCCAGTGCGCGCCGGACGGCACGTCGGTGCCTGTGGGGCCCCTGTATCCGCCCGCGGCACGTACCCGACGACGACGCCGCGGCCGCACCGAGCGACGTCGTACCCCGCGGCCGTGTTGGGACCTCGCACGCGAGCGGTTCGTTAGGCTGGGGGCGCGCGGCGCCCGGCAGCGACCGGGGGAGATCGCGCGATCTTACAGCGAGCGGACCCGTGGCTCACGGGTCGAAGGGACACCACACCATGACCTCTGAGCCTCGGCCCGAATCGACGACCCCCGCACCCGGTGAGCGTGAACTCGTGGCACGGGTGGGCGAATGGGTGATGTCCGTCCTGCGCACGGAACCGGGCTGGGACACCATGCTCGTGGAGTTCAAGCCCCAGGGCGGGCGGGTCCATCTGCGGGTGGTCGAGAACAGGGACGGCTCCGTGATCCCCGGGGCGGCAGGGCCCATCAAGCAGGACAGCCCGGTGCTGGAGACGATCGCGCAACTGCAGCGCAGCTGCGCGGTGCCCGGGCGGGGGAGCTGGTTCACCGCGTCCGTGAGCATCGCCGCGAGCGGGTGGCCCGAGCCCACGCTGCACACGAGCGCGTCCTACAATTTCCGGGAGCTGCCCCGCCCCTACGCGGACGAGGGCGCCTACACGGGCCGGGACGTGCTGGCTCAGCTGACTGAGTTCCCGCGTACCCAGGAGCGCACGCCGTTGTGGGCCCTGGAACTGGCCGATGAGGCCGGGGTCGAGCTGCCGTTCGCACCGACCTCCGAGGACGACTCCCACGGGGACGTGCACCCCCGGTTGCGCGCGGCGGCCGAGGCGTTCACTCGCGAACCCGGGGAGCGGACCCTGGCCGGGGCCCTGCGCGAGGCGTTGGCCGGGACCGTGCTGCTGGACATCTCCGGATCGGACCTGGTCCCGGGGGAGGACGGTCAGCCCGTGGGGCCGCAGTCCCACATCCGGGTCCAGACGGTCGCCCAGCCCGACGGCGGTCGCGCACTGGCCGTGTATACGACCGCCGAGCAGGCCCGCGAGATGTTCACCCGCAGCAACAAGAACCCGGATCTAGCCGAACCCGTCCTGCTGCGCCAGCGCGCGAGCGCGATGATCGAGATGGTCGTGCAGGACACCCAGTACGACGAGATCGTGGTGGACCCGGCGTCCGAACACGCCCTGCGGATCCCCCGCCAGCAGATCGAGTGGGTGGGCCGCTCACCCCACAACGAGGCACTCAAGCAAGCGCTGCTGGACAATGCCATGGCGGACGTCCTGGGGGCCCTGCTCAACCCGAACGGTTACCTCATGCTCGGCACCCGGGACGAGGGGGAGAACGCGATCCCGGTCATGGTCCAACCCTCCGAGGAGGGCGCCGCACCGGACACCCTGCTGGTCTTCACGTCCGCGGCGGAGGTGGCCGCCCTCGACCCGGCGCTCACGGTGCGCTCGGCCCCGTCCCGGAAGATCCTGGAGTTCGCGCTCGAATCGGGTGCGGCGGCCATCTGCCTCAATGCCATGGCCCCCGTGGCCACCCTGCCCACGGCGCAGCTGCGGGAGATGCTGGAGCTCGTCACGCAGCGAGAACAGGGCGGTACCTCGCAGCCTCGCGACTGAGAGGTCGGTGGGTCGGAATTGCGGCGCATCTCGTCCGCAGTTTCCACACCCGCGGGGCGTGTCCGGGGGTGCGCCAGGGCTGTATGTCAGGGGCCGCGCGTCAGGGGGCCGGTGTCAGAGCGTGGCTCAGCGGGCCTCGGTCGCGCTCGCCGCGAGCTCTTCCTGGCAGCGGGGGCACACACCCCGGTAGACGACCTCCGCGGCTAGCAGCTCGAAGCCGTGGTCCTGGGACGGCGTGAGGCACGGGGCATGGCCCACGGCGCACGGCACGTCCTGGACCACTCCGCAGCGCACGCAGTACGCATGGTGGTGGTTGTCCCCGGTGCGGATCTCGTAGCGAGCGGGGGATCCGGGCGGCTCGAACTTGGACACCATCCCGATCGCCGCGAGGTCCGCGAGGACCACGTAGACGGACTGGACGGACATGTTGGGCAGCACGGAGCGAACCTGCTGCACGGTGTCCTCGGCGGTGGCGTGCGGAACCGCGGACACGGCGTCCAACACGGCAAGACGTTGTCTGGTGACCCTGCGCCCGTGCGAGCGCAGATGCGAGGTCCACGCATCCCGCGACGGGTGCGGTGCAGCCTGAACGGTGGTCTCCATGGGGTTCATTCTATTCTTATTCTGAGCCACTCACAATAGTTGCACTCACGGCGCTCCCGCGCTGTCAACGCCGCCGTCCCCGCCGACATGCCCCCCGCGGCCCCGGGTCACCGCCGTGGTGCGCTCGCAGCCCGCCCGCCGCGTGGGGCCGTCGCGGTCCGGGACGGGCCCGCGGAAGGCCGCGCGCAGCGGCGTCGTCATCCGTGACGGGACCCGCGAAAAAAGTTTTCGGATCTCGCGTCATGATTTCCGATCCCGTGCGTCTACGTAGTGGATCCCGCGCGGGCTGCGCGGGATCCCGGACGGTCCGATCGCTCTGGGACCGGCGAACCGGTGCCGCGATCACCACGGGGACACATCGCGCGGCACGCGGCGGGTGAGAGCGTCTCCTTGCCGGACGGGCTGTCCGGCGCGGGGGAGGGAGATGGCACTAGGAGACGGGGGCGGGACCGGCGTGGGGGCGCCGGTCCCGCCCCCGGCCATGACCGGGCCGGCGCGGTGACAGCGGGAACGCGGGGGAGGGGCGGGGTCGCGGACTGCCGCGCAGCGCCCGCGGCTGTCACAATGGAGGTACCGAGTTACTTCCAGTGGGCAGAGAGCGCCATGTCACACAGAGCAGTTCCCGGCACCGGGCACCACCCGGGCCAGGGCGGCCAACGCATCAGCGACGAACACCTGTTACGCGCGGTCCGCGAGGGTGACTCGCATGCCTTCGCCACGCTCTACGAACGGCACCGCGGGGCGGCGCTGGCCGTGGCCCGCATGCATTCTCGCAACGAGCCGGAAGCGGAGGACCTCGTCTCCGAGGCGTTCACGCGCGTGTTCGCGCTGCTCAAGGAGGGCAAGGGCCCCCGGGAGTTCCTGCGCGCCTACCTCGTTACGGCCGTGTCCCGGCTCGCTGCGGACCGCGCCAACGAGCTGAGCCGCACGCGCCCCGAGGACCCCCAGCCGGACGGGCCGCTGGACCGTGTGCAACTGTTCGAGGACACCGTAGTGCGCCAGGTGGACTCCGTGGTGGTGGCCCGCGCGTTCGCGTCCCTGCCAGAGCGCTGGCAGGAAGTGCTGTGGTACCTCGAGATCGAGGGGCGCAAGCCGCGTCAGGTGGCCTCCGTTGTGGGCATTCAACCCAACGCGGTCTCCGCGCTGGGCACGCGCGCACGGGAGGGACTCCGCACCGCCTACATGCAGGAACACGTCTCGGCGCGGGCCCTCGAGGACTGCGGCGAGTATTCACGACAGCTCGGTGCGTTCGCGCGCGGTTCCCTGACCCCGTCACGCACCAAGGTCGTGCAGGAACACCTGGACCGGTGTCCCCGCTGCACCGCCGAGTACCTGCAGCTCCAGGACCTAGGGATCGGGATGCGCGGCTGGCTCCTGCCCGTCCTAGCCGGACTTCCGTTGTGGGCCGGCGCGGGCGGTCGGCTCGTGGACGCGCTCGCCGGCACGTCCCTGGCGGGCTTCGGGGCTGCCGCGTCCCAGGCTCCGGGAGTCGCGGGGACCCCGGCTTTCGATGGCGCGGCGGAGAGCGCCATCGCAACCTCCGAGGGTCCGGGTGCCGGCGGCTCCGGGGCCGGCGCGGGCGCCTCGTCCGGGGCTGCAGCCGCAGGGCAGTCCACGGGGATTGCTGCGTTCGCATCGTCCGGTATGGGCCTGGCGATCGCCGCGGTCGGCGTCCTGGTTGCGGCCGCCGCGGCCGTGGGGATCGTGGCCGTGTCCAACTCGCCGGACGATCCCTCGGGCGGTGCGCCCGCCGTCGCCGCCTCCCCGGATGTGAACTCTTCCGACGGCGACGCCGCTGCGTCCGGCGCCCGCGGTTCTTCCGAGACACCCGCAGCCGGTCGCGACGACGATGCGGACGGCGGTGATTCCCGCGATGGGGATTCCGCCGGTCGGGACTCGGACGGCGGTGCCGCCGATGGTGGAGATTCCGCGTCCGTAGCTCAGGGGGACTCGGGCGATTCCGACGCGTCCCGCCCCAAGCAGGCCCGCGAGGACGTCCCCCAGGGACAAGGCCCGGACGGCCAGGCCGGCCGCAATCAGGGTGACTCGCAAGGTCGCTGGCCGGGCGGTGCGCCACTGCCCGGGGACCCGGGTGCGCCGGGCAACGGAGCGGGCGGTGCGACGTCGTCCTCTGCCCCCGACCTCGGCACCGATCCGGACGTCCCGCCCACGCCGTCGCCGAGCCCGCCCCCGGGTGACGCGGACCCGGGAGGGAACCCCGCGGACCCGGGCGAGGGACCCTCCCCCGCGCCGTCGGACGCTACGCAAACACCGGTCCCGTCCCCCTCGACGGGGGTGGCACCACCGCCCCCGACGACCACGGACCCCGGCTGCGAGGTGTCGTTCGGACTGGGAGGGTGGGAGATCATCTGCCTCGACGGGCTGCCCCCGCTGCCCACATTTCCCCCACTGCCCGCGCCGCCGTTGCCGCCGTCCGCATTGGTACCGTCGGTATCCCTCAACATTTTCTTGCCCCGCTAGACCCCACAGGAGAACACTGAATGCACCGCCATTACAACGGACTGAAGACCGTGCTGCTGTTGGGCGGTATGTGGGTGGTGTTGCTGGCGATCGGCTGGATCATCGCCGGGGCCACGCGCAGCTCGTTCTTCATCATCCTGTTCGCGGTGATCGGGCTGATCGGTACCGCATACAGCTACTGGAACTCGGACAAGCTCGCCATCCGGTCCATGCGGGCGGTGCCCGTGAGCCCGCAACAGGCACCGGCCATGTACCGGATCGTGGAGGAGCTCTCCCGCCGGGCGGAGCAGCCCATGCCGCGGCTGTACATCGCGCCCACCATGAGCCCCAATGCGTTCGCCACCGGACGCAACCCGGACAACGCCGCGGTGTGCTGCACCGAGGGGATCCTGCAGATGCTCGACGAACGCGAGCTGCGCGCGGTACTCGGCCACGAACTCATGCACGTGTACAACAGGGACATCCTGACCTCGTCCGTGGCGGCCGCGGTGGCGGGACTCATCACCTCCGCCGCGCAGGTGCTGCAGTTCGCGGCCATCTTCGGCGGCGGGCGCGGTGACGACAACCGCGGTGGCAACATGCTCGTGGGGTTGCTCATGGCGTTCCTCGCACCCGTCGCGGCCACCGTGATCCAGCTCGCCATCTCCCGCACGCGCGAGTACGACGCCGACGAGGACGGCGCCAAGCTCACCGGCGACCCCCTTGCGCTCGCCTCGGCACTGCGCAAGATCGAGAGCGGCGCGTCCCAGCGGCCCATGAACCCGGAGGACCAGAAGGTGGTCAACACGTCCCACCTGATGATCGCCAACCCGTTCCGCGGCGGTGCGGTCTCCGGCCTGTTCCGCACCCACCCCTCCACCGACGACCGCGTGCAGCGGCTGCAGAACATGGCACGCAACGGCGGGTTCTACGGCCGCTGACGCGGCGTTCGGGTTTCGACGTCGCGGTGGGCGTCGCGTGCGACCGGCCCGTCGCGTCGTCCCACGACTGCGGCCCGCGTGTCCGCCGTGGTGCCCGGGGGGCGAACCCCGTACGGAAGAAGCCGTGATCCCCGCTCGGGGCTCACGGCTTCCTGGTCTGCGGATGCCGACCGGCGTGTGACGGGCGTGGGGCCGACGCGGTGCTGGCGCAGCGCCGGGGCCGGGTCACGTCAGCGGTAGTTCACGAACTGCAGGTCGACCTCCACGTCCGATCCCTTGAGCAGCGCGATCACGTCCTGCAGGTCGTCACGGGACTTGGACGAGACGCGCAGTTCATCACCCTGGATGGTGGCCTTGACACCCTTGGGGCCCTCGTCACGGATGAGCTTGGTGATCTTCTTGGCCTGGTCCTGGGCGATGCCCTCCTTGATAGAGCACTCGATGCGGTACTCCTTGCCGGAGGCGTAGGGCTCACCGTCGTCCAGGGACTTCAGGGAGATCCCGCGCTTGACCAGCTTGGACTGGAAGACGTCCAGGACGGCCTGGGCACGCTCCTCCGAATTGGCCTTGATCAGGATCTTCTCGCCGGAGAAGTCGATATCCGCGCCCACCCCGCGGAAGTCGTAGCGCTGGGCCACTTCCTTCTGGGCCTGGTTCAGGGCGTTGGACACTTCCTGCTTGTCGACCTTGCTGACCACGTCGAATGATGATTCCGAAGCCACGGTTGTCCTCCTGGGTGTGTTGGGTGCGTGATGTCACCCACCAGCCTAATTGCCCGCGACGAGCGCATTCGTGTCGGAACCGGGCGGATCGGTGGTGATCGGGCTCCCCGCCCAGTTCGCGGTCACCCGCGTGGGGGCACCGATGTCACGCTCCCGGCCGTTCAGGGGTTGTGGGGGCACCCGCGCTGATTTGGGGGACGGGGGGTGTGCTGTGTAATGTTGAGGTGCTCCCGCACGGCGGGGGTGCAATGCGCTCTGTGCGCTCTCGGCAGGTTACCCGAGCGGCCAAAGGGGGCTGACTGTAAATCAGCTGGCACTGCCTACGGGGGTTCGAATCCCTCACCTGCCACCCACGGGGATGAGCGATCATCCCGAAGGGGCTCCCCGGATGACATGATCCGGGGAGCCCCTTCTTTCGTCCCAGGGCCCTGCTGCAGTCGCGACTTCCCTGCCAAGCTCTGCCGCGCCTTGCTCCGCGGCTCACCCGCCCTCTGTGCCGACCGCATTGAATTCCTAGTGGAGCACAAGCAGCTGAGGGCGCCCGTTTCTGCTTTAGCTCAGTAAAAGCCGCAGGATGGGGCGTGATGTGGCGGGGCGGAGCCCATGGATGTGGGAAGCGGGGTGGGTGGCAGGTGCGGGAGTTCCGAGCAGCGCGGGTGGGCTCAGCGCAGCGCCGGGAGGACCTCTCGACCGAGCAGTTCCACGGTCCGCAGCGCCGCGTCGTGGGGCAGGCCGTTCACGTCCACGCGCACGAGCACCCGATCCAGCTCCAACGTCTCGCGCATGGCCCGCAGTTTGGTGACGACGTCGCTCACACCGCCCACGAGCAGCGCACCCTCCGGCCCGTACTGTTCGCGGAACTCCTCCGGTGTCCACGCGGGTTCGTCGGCGCTTGCGGCGCCGAAGGTTCTCGTGCTGGCGGCGAAGTGGGGATAGGCGAGGGTGAGGGCGTCGGGGGAGCGGGCGTCGTCGTCGTCGGACACCACGAGGCCCGGCAGTAGCAGGCCCACCGCGCCGCGCGTGGAGTGCCTGAAGCCGTGCAGCGCCTCCCGGTACGCCTTGACGTACGGCACGAGCTGGTCCCAGCGGCCTTCCATGACGTTGAGCATCACGCCGATCCCGTGTCCCACGGCCCGCAGCTGCAACGGATCCGGGTTGACGTGCTCCGCCCCGTGGCCCTCACCGACGGCCACGATGTCCAGGCCCACCCGGTCCGCGGTGCGGGCCAACTCGGTGAGCTGCAGGAACCCCTCCCGCGGACTGGGAAGCTCACCCGTGTCGGGGTGGGGAGCGCGTTCCCCCCCCCCACGTGGCGATACCGAGTCTGAAGGTCACGGGTGGCTCCTCACGGGTGATTCCTGGGAATGCCGACGGCGCGGCGCCCAGGGCGTTCCTTGTGCCCGCAGTGAACGTTCTGGAGCCCGGCGGAACGGAGTCCTACGCTGGTTTCATGGCTACTGTAGACATCACCCAGGACACCCTGGGCCAGACCATTTCTGACAACGACATCGTGTTGCTGGACTGGTGGGCGGACTGGTGCGGACCGTGCAAGCAGTTCGCACCCACCTACGAGGCCGCCTCCGAGAACAACCCCGAGATCGTATTCGGCAAGGTGGACACCGAGGCCGAGCAGGGCCTGGCTGCCGCCGCCCAGATCTCCTCGATCCCCACGCTCATGGCGTTCCGCGAGGGCATCATGGTGTTCTCGCAGCCCGGCGCGCTTCCCGCATCCTCCCTCGAGCAGGTCATCGACGCCGTCAAGAACCTGGACATGAACGAGGTCCGCGCGGAGGTCGAGAAGCAGGCCGCCGAGGCGGAGACCGGCGCCGCGGGGGATCAGCAGAACTGATCCTGAGTTCCACGGCGTATGTAGACCCGGTAGTGGCGCGCACTTCTCGTCATACACAGATGATGTGATGCCCGCGCCACACGGCACACGCCCATGAAACACGGAGGGCGGCTTCCGAAGGAGCCGCCCTCTCCGTATATCCGGTCTGAATGCCCGGGCCGCTTGTCCGGCGGGATGTGGGACCCCGCCGCCCGTCAGTCGTTCTTCACGCGGCCCGTCACGCCGCGGAAACCCCCAGCAGGGAACCGATGAGGAAGGTCGCACCCAGAGCCAGCGCACCGCCCGTCACTACACGGGCCGCGGCGCGGGCCACGTGCGGGGTGTCACCCAACCGGGCACCGAGCGTCCCTGTGAGCGCGAGCGCCACGAGCACGGCCACGAACGTGACGGGAATCCGCCATGGCGTGGGCGGGAGCAGGATGGCCAGCAGCGGCAACAATGAACCCAGCAGGAACGCCACCGCGGAGGAGATCGCGGCACCCCACGGGCTGGGAATGTCATCCGGGTCAATCCCGAGTTCGGCATCCAGGTGGGCACGCAACACGTCCTTCTCGGACAGCTCCACCGCGACCTGTCGGGCCGTGGTCTCGCTCAACCCGCGATCCCGGTAGATCTGCGTGAGTTCGTCGAGCTCGGCCTCCGGCATGGCCTGTAGCTCCCACTTCTCCTTCTCGATGAGAGCTTCCTGCGAATCCTTCTGACTCGACACGGACACGTACTCGCCCAGCGCCATGGACAGTGCGCCGCCGATCACGGCGGCCGAACCGGCCACGAGCACGGGCGTCGTGGCCGCGGTGGCCCCGGCCACGCCGACGACGGTCGCGGCCACGGACACGATGCCGTCGTTCGCGCCCAGGACCCCGGCGCGCAGCTTGTTCATTTTCTCCCCGGACTTGGTCGCGTGCGGTTCCACCGCGGTGTGCTGTGCCATGCAGATAGTTTGCGTCGCAAATGAAAACCCCGCCAGGCAGGCAAGCCAAACCTCAGTCGGGCTGTCCTCCGCGGGAGAGCAGCACGCGCGGCACGCGACATCATGCCCCGCCCGCTCTGTGGGGCGACGCCGCTCTGGAGTAGCCCATTCGCCGCGGCGGCGCCGATCCAGGGGCGGGCCCATCAAACCCCGTCAGTGGTGACGATGATCCTGGGGCGTGAGGCGGGGTCCGAACGCGGGTTTGCGGTGCCCACTGGCCTTGATGAGCCGCACGACCCGCTGCCGGTGACCCCGCCACGGTTCGAGCAGTTCGAGCATGCGTTCGTCCGATCCGGGGGCGCCGTCGAAGAACCAGCACACGTAGTCGGCCAGGTGGAAGTCCCGCACGCTCACGCCGTCCGGGTCCGCGTGGGTGCACTGGGTGATCTCCGCGGCCGTCCACACACCGATCCCGCTGATCGATTGCACCGCGGCCCGCACCCGCGCCGGATCCGGCTCCCGGCCAAGGCGCTCCAGGGCCGACGCCCGCTGCACCGTGCGCATGACCGTCGCGGAACGGGCGGGGTCCACGCCCGCCCGGTGCCACTGCCAGGACGGCACCCTGCGCCACTGCTCGGCCGTGGGTGGCACCCGCATCCCGCGCGGAGCGGGCCCGGGTGCCTCCTCACCGATCCAGCGCAGCAGCGCCCGGTACGCCCGCACGGCCTCGATCGCCGTGACACGCTGTTCCAGGATGGAGACGACGGCGCGGTCCAGGACGGTGCCCGTGGCCGGCAAGCGCATCCCCGGGTGGTCGTGGCGCGCCCTGACGAGCCGGTGCGGCAGCTGCGCAAAACCCGCCGAGGACTCGAACTCCTCCCACGAATCGCCGTGGCCCACCCACCGGGGCGCGGACGGCAACCACTGCTGCGCGCCCGGACCCCACGCGTCCACGACGACGTCCCGGTCCAGGGGGTTCTCACCCGCGACGCGAGGTGGGCGGGAGAACCGCGCACTCACCGGCAACCCGCTCGAGCGCGTGGTGATCCACACGCAGTCCTCGTTCAGGATGCGCACCGTGGGATCGTCCGCACCGCGCCCGAGCACCCGCAGGGTCTGGCCCAGGTGCACGGGCCCGGGTGGCGTCCAGCGCAACCGGGTGGGGGAGTCCCCCGAACCGGTGATTCGCGCTGTCCGCACCGTGGTGGTCATGCGCAGATGATGCCACGGGTCTCCGACACCCTCGCGCGCACCCGGCTGGCATACTGGGTCCGACAACCCCGCCGCCCGGCACAGGCATCCCGGAGGGAGGATCGTGGCCCGTTCCCCCGCATCGGCCGACCCCGGGCGGACTCGTCCCGCATGGTTGCTACCCGTCCTCGTGGGAGCGTTCACGACCGCGGTGTACTGCGCGTTCTCCTGGAGCCAGTGGATCCGCTGGGACGTCCCCTCGTGGGACAACGCGATCTTCACGCAACTGCTCTCCGCGTACGCCTCCGGACACGCACCGATCGTGGACATCAAGGGCCACGGGTTCAATCTCCTGGGGGATCACTTCCACCCGTTGCTGATCGTCCTGGCACCGATTTACGCCGTGTTCCCCTCCGCGCTCACCCTCATGATCCTGCAGGACGTCCTCTTCGGGAGCTCCGCCGCCGTCGTCACGCGGTGTGCCCTGTATGTCCTGCGCCCCGCCCCGGCCGTCGCGATCGGCGTGGCGTACGCGGCGAGCTTCGGACTGCAGAACGCGGTCGCGGTGCAGTTCCACGAGATCGCGCTCGCCGTGCCGCTGCTCGCGCTCGGTTTGTGCGCACTGCGGGAACGGCGGTGGCGCGCGGCCGCCCTGTGGAGCGTGCCCGTGGCCCTCGTCAAGGAAGACCTGGGGGTCACGGTCGCGGCGATCGGGGCGCTCATGCTCGGTCACGCGCTGGTCCCGTTCGCGCGTGGGTGGAGCCGTGCGGTACGACGCCGCTGGGCCGAGTTCCGCGCCTACACCCACCGCGGCGCAGGGCGCAGTGCCGCGCACGTGCACAGCACTGAGGATCGTGTCACCGCGGATGCCCGCCACGATGGGGACCGCGGCGCCAGACAGACATCCGAGGATCCCGCGAGAGCGGTCCTGCGGGATCCGGCCGCGCGGTGGGGCGCAGCGCTCATGGTGTGGGGCGTCCTGGCCTCCGCGCTCGCGGTGGGGGTGATCCTGCCCGCGCTCAACCCCGCGGGGGAGTTCGCGTACTCGGACAAGATCGACCTGGCACTCCTGCTGCGCGATCCCACCTCGGTGGTCGTGTTGCAGGTCGTCCCGGTCGAGAAGCTCGTCACGTGGCTGCTCCTGCTGCTGATCGGCGCCGTGGTGGCGGTGCGCTCACCCCTCGCGCTGGTGGCGCTGCCCACGCTCGCGTGGCGCATGCTGTCCCCCAACCACGGCTACTGGGGGCCGGGGTGGCACTACAGCGCGGTGTTGATGCCCGTGGTCTTCGTGGCGCTCGTGGACGCCATCGATCGGCTCCGCAACGATGCGGATCGCGCGGGGAAGGCGGGGAGCGACGTCGCCGTCCGAGACGGCCCGGCGCACCGACGAACCGCGGGGGATCATGCCGGGAGCGGGGCTTCGAACGGACGCCTCACCCGTGACCGTTCACCGTTCCTCCCCGGCGAGGGCGCGGTGCTGCGCACCATGGCGCGCGCGGCCCCGTGGGCGGCACTGGTCGTCGCGCTCGCGGTGGGCACCCAGCAACCGCTCGCGCAACTGGCCACCGCCGAGGCATGGCAACCCGATCCGCGTCACGACGCCAAGGCCGCCGCGGTGGAGCGCATCCCGCACGGGGCGAGCGTGGCCACGGACCTCTCGCTCATGAACGGGCTCGTGAGCACCACCCGCGTGCACTGGATCGGCAACGGGGACGATCCCGCCCCCGAGTACGTGGTCGTGGACCGGCTCGGCGGGACGTGGAGCGGCGAGCCACCGGCGGACGTCACGGGCTACGCGCGGGACATGTACGGCGCGGGCTACACGGTCGTGAGTGACGAGGCGAACATCGTGGTGGCCCGCAGATCGGCCTGACATGGCCCGGCCGTGCGGTAGGCTAGTGGTTTATCATCCCGGTTTCTTGTCTGTCGTAACCGTTTCGCCGTAGCGGGCATGTCGGTCCAGGACTTCAGCGGTAGTACCGCGCGCACCGGTGACAATCACTCCATTCCACCGAAGCGAGGTTCTTCCGTGTCCACTGACTCCCTGTCCCAGAACGAAAATCCCCACAACGAGACCCCCGAGCACGAAACCCCCGAGCGCGACGCCGCTCCCGCCGTGACCGACGCCCCCGACAACCACGACGTCGTCGTCGACGCGCAGCGCACCGACAGCGGCGAGGCAACCGAGCCCGCCGACCAGCCTTCCGAGGCCGAGCAGACCGCCCGGGACGACGACGCTGCCGAGCCGGCCGAGCAGCCCGTCGAGAACGACTCTGCCGAGAAGCGCGCCGAGAACAACTCCACGGAGAAGCCCGCCGACGCCGAGAAGTCCGAACCGAACCCGCCCACGTTCGCCGAGCTGGGCGTGGACGCGCGCGTGCTGGCGGCACTGGACGAGGTGGGCTACGAGTACCCCTCGCCCATCCAGGCCGCGACGATCCCCGCGCTGCTGAGCGGCCGCGACGTCGTCGGGCTCGCGCAGACCGGTACGGGCAAGACCGCCGCGTTCGCGGTGCCCGCACTGTCCAAGCTCGCGGAGCTGTCCGACCTGCACGGCCCGCAGCGCAGCACGCGCGTGCTGGTGCTCGCGCCGACCCGCGAACTCGCGCTGCAGGTCGCCGAGGCCTTCGGCTCCTACGCGACCCACCTGGACGACTTCACCGTGCTGCCCGTGTACGGCGGCTCCTCGTACGGTCCGCAGCTCGCGGGCCTCAAGCGCGGCGCGCAGGTGGTCGTGGGAACCCCGGGGCGCGTGATCGACCACCTGGCCAAGGGCTCGCTCAACCTGGACGACATCGCGTACGTGGTGTTGGACGAGGCGGACGAGATGCTGCGCATGGGCTTCTCCGAGGACGTCGAGAAGATCCTGGCGCAGACCCCCACGGAGAAGCAGGTGGCTCTGTTCTCCGCCACTATGCCCAAGGCCATCCGCCGGATCGCGCAGCAGTATCTGCACGACCCCCAGGAGATCACGGTCAAGGCCAAGACCACCACGGGCAGCAACACCCGGCAGCGGTACATGCAGGTCATGGGCCCGCACAAGCTGGACGCCATGACCCGCGTGCTCGAGGTCGAGGACTACGACGGCGTGATCGTCTTCGTGCGTACCAAGGCCGCCACGGAGGAGATCGCGGACAAGCTCAAGGCCCGCGGCTACACCGCCGCCGCGATCAACGGTGACATCCCGCAGAACCTGCGCGAGCGCACCGTGGACTCGCTGCGCGACGGCAAGATCGACATCCTCGTGGCCACGGACGTTGCAGCCCGCGGTCTGGACGTCGAGCGGATCTCCTTGGTGGTCAACTACGACATCCCCCACGACACCGAGTCCTACGTGCACCGCATCGGCCGCACCGGCCGCGCGGGGCGCAAGGGTGAGGCCATCCTGTTCATGACCCCGCGCGAGAAGTACCTGCTGCGCGCGATCGAGAAGGCCACCCGCCAGCCCGTCGAACAGATGCGCGTGCCCTCCACGGACGAGGTCAACCAGACCCGCAAGGAGAACTTCGCGCAGCAGATCAAGGAGACCATCGACTCCGAGGACCTCTCGCTGTTCCGTGAGCTCGTGGAGCAATACGAGTCCGAGCACGACGTCGACGCCGTCGAGGTCGCCGCTGCGCTCGCCGTGATCGCCCAGAACGGCCGCCCGTTCCTCCTGGAGGATCTGCCCGAGCTGCCGCAGCGCAAGCGGGACCGCGAGCGCCGTGACGGCGACGGCCCCCGCAATCGCCGTTCCCCGGGGGACGAGGCCGGGATGAAGACCTACAAGCTGGCCGTGGGGCACCGCGACCGCGTAGTCCCCGGCGCCGTGGTGGGTGCCCTCACGCACGAGGGCGGTCTCAACGGTTCGCAGATCGGTGCGATCGACATCCGCCCCACGTTCACGCTTGTGGGTCTGCCCGAGAACCTCCCCGCGGGAACCCTCGACAAGCTGGCCAACACTCAGATCAACGGTTCGCCCATCCGGATCCAGGAGGATCGCGGACCCGGTGGCGCGCGCGGGGGCAAGCCCTTCCGCGGCGGTGACCGTGACCGGGGACCCCGCAACGACCGGGGCGGGTACCGCGGGGATCGGGGCCCGCGCAACGACCGCGGGGGATACCGTGAGGACCGGGGCGGCTACCAGGATCGCGGTGGGTACCGCGAGGATCGTGGCGGTTACCGCGACGATCGCGGCGGCGGCCGTTCCCGTGGCGGGTCCTACCAGCAGGACCGGCCACGTCGGAAGAACCGCCCGGACAACGGCGGCTACTCGGGTCGCTGATTCGTCGGTTCACTGCCTCACCGTGAGCCGCTGACTCGCGGATTCGCCGGTTCGCTGCGAACCACTGAGCCGGCCGGCTGAGCAGGACCTGCTCAGCCGGGACGGTCGCTGACGTGGTCGGTCATCGGCGTGGCCGGTGAGTGACAGCACAAAGGGCCGGGGGGGGGGGGGGGGGGCCCCGCCCGCCGCCGGGGGGGGGGGGGGGGTGTGGGGGGGGGGGGGGGGGGGGGGGGGGGGGGGGGGGGGGGGGGGGGGGGGGGGG
>NZ_LZMM01000051.1:0-34239 GCF_001665945.1 Kocuria sp. ICS0012
GGGGCGGTTCGTTGGGTGCCGGCCCGCGGCCCCCGGGCCCCCCCCCCCCCCCCTACCCCGCGGGGGGGCCCCCCCGGCCCCCCCGGGGGCCCCCCCCCGCGTCAGTGCGGGACGCGCGACGGTCTCCCGTCGAGACGTCGCTGTGGGCCTCACGTGCTCGGCGCACGCGGGACCCCGCGAACGGGTGCTCAGGCCCCCACGCGGAACCGCGCGAACGCGGTGGCGGTGGCGCCGGCCTCGGACAGCACCTGGCCCACGGACTTCTTGGCGTCCTTGGCGAAGTCCTGGTCCACGAGCACGACGTCCTTGTAGTAGCCCTTCAGGCGACCCTGGACGATGTTCGGGATGATCTTCTCGGGCTTGCCCTCGTTGCGAGCGGTTTCCTCCGCGACGCGCTTCTCGTTCTCCACGGTCTCCGCGGGGACGTCCTCCTCGGAGAGGAAGGACGGGGACATCGCGGCGATGTGCACAGCAACGTCGTGCGCGGCGGTCTCGGCGTCAGCACCGGACACGGCCAGCAGGACACCCACCTGGGCGGGCAGGTCCTTGGAGGTCTTGTGCAGGTACACGGCCACGTGATCACCGGCGACACGGGCCACACGACGCACGACGACCTTCTCGCCCAGCAGCGCACCGGTCTCGGTCACGAGATCGGAGATGGTCTTGCCGTCCGCCTGGGCGGCCAGCAGGGACTCGAGGTCCGCGGCGTCGGAGGCCACGGCGGCGTCGAGCACCTTGTTGCCGAACTCCACGAACGGGGCAGACTTGGCCACGAAGTCGGTCTCGGAGTTGACCTCGACCATGTAGCCCACGTTGTTCTCGGTGCGGGCCACAATGATGCCCTCGGCGGTCGAGCGACCCTCGCGCTTGGTCACACCCTTGAGGCCCTTGACGCGGATGATCTCCTGGGCCTTCTGGGCGTCACCGTCGGCCTCGTCCAGGGCCTTCTTGACGTCCAGCATCCCGGCACCCGTGCGCTCGCGCAGGGCCTTGATGTCGGCAGCGGTGTAGTTCGCCATGTGAACTCCTCTGTTGTCGGTTCGTCCGTGCCGGGCGCCTCAGGACGTCCGGCACGGTTCCGGTCACCACGATGGGTCACCGGGAAGAATGGAAGGTGAACTCGCTCACCGGCCTCACTCGGCGGCGGGGGCGTCCTTCTGCTCGGTCTCGGCGGGCTGCTCGGCGGCGGGCGCGGCCTGCTCGGCCGGGGCCGCCTGCTCGGCGGTCTGCTCGTTGTGCTGTTCCAGCAGCTCGCGCTCCCACTCGGCCATGGGCTCCTCGGCGGCGTTGGACTTGCCGTTGTTGCGCTCCATGAGGCCCTCGGCCACGGCGTCGGCGATCACGCGGGTGAGCAGTGAGACGGAGCGGATGGAGTCGTCGTTACCCGGGATCGGGAACGCGACCTCGTCCGGATCGCAGTTGGTGTCGAGGATCGCGACGATCGGCACGCCGAGCTTCTGCGCCTCGTCCACCGCGAGGTGTTCCTTCTTGGTGTCCACGATCCAGACCAGGGACGGGGTCTTGGTGAGGTTGCGGATGCCGCCGAGCGTGCGCTCCAGCTTCTCCTTCTCGCGGCGCAGCAGCAGCAATTCCTTCTTGGTGTACTGCGAGCCCGCGACGTCGTCGAAGTCGACCTCTTCCAGTTCCTTCATGCGGTCGATCCGCTTGGAGACCGTCTGGAAGTTGGTGAGCATGCCACCGAGCCAACGGTGGTTCACGTAGGGCATGCCCACGCGGGTCGCCTGCTCGGCGATCGCTTCCTGCGCCTGCTTCTTGGTGCCGACGAAGAGGATGGTTCCGCCGTGGGCCACGGTCGACTTGACGGCCTCATAGGCCTTGTCGATGAAGCCCAGCGACTGCTGCAGGTCGATGATGTAGATGCCGTTGCGCTCGGTGAAGATGAAGCGCTTCATCTTCGGGTTCCAGCGACGGGTCTGGTGGCCGAAGTGGACGCCGTTGTCGAGCATCTGGCGCATGGTAACGACAGGCATGTCGTCTCCTCATGAATAATGGACGGCCCGCGGGCCGTCTCGGTGTTTACGGTTGTCGACCGGCCGTGCCGGTCCCTGGCGCGATTCGTGAGTCCTACTCGTGGAGCAGGCTCCCGTGGTTCCATACCGCGACCACCCGGTAACCGGGGCCTCGGACCGAGGACCACGCACCCGGGCGGACCATGTCCGCCGTGGGTTCCCTCGCGCGCGAAGTCAGCCATCCCGCATTGGCGCGCACCCGCGAGCGGGCACGGTGAACCAATGGCAGAGTGACTGCACCCTGTAGGATACAGCATCGCGCGGCGTCCTCGCTCCACATCGGAGCGCCTCCCCGCCCCTTCGGACCGGGCTGCCGCACGCTGTCGTCATGTGTTTTTCCGGTCACGACGACGCCGCCCCACCCATTCCTCCTCGCCCACCCGTTCCAACGGTCCCACCCATTCCCGTGCACCCGCCGTTTCCCGCACGCCCGCCCGGACGGTCCCCGCACCACGCCGTGTACTGCGCTGTGATGGCCGCGGTCCTCGCGCTTGGCTCGCTGCTGGCCCACCCCGCGGCGTGGGCCTCTCCCGACTGGGCCTGGCCCGTGTCCCCGCGCCCGTCGGTGAGCCGGCATTTCGAGGCTTCCGCACAGAAGTGGCTGCCCGGCCACCGGGGTGTGGATCTACACGCTCCCCCGGGCACACCGATACGTGCACCGCAGGACGGGGTCGTGAGTTTCGTGGGTGTCGTCGTGGACCGGGAGGTCCTCACGGTGGACCATGGCGAGGGGCACAAGTCCTCATTCGAGCCGGTGTCCTCGTCCGTGCGAGTGGGTGACCGGGTGACCCGGGGACAGGTGATCGCCAACGTGGCCACTCCCGGCCACGGCCCGGGCGGGGATGCGGTGCACTGGGGTGTGCGGGAGAACGGGGAGTACGTGAACCCGTTGCAATTCGTGGCGGACCTGCGGCCGTCGGTGTTGTTGCCGGTCCCCGGTGAGTGAGACCACAGTGAGCCAGCGTGGCATGTTTTGTAGGGCGGGTGGGGCTTGAACCCACGACCAAAGGATTATGAGTCCTCTGCTCTGACCAGCTGAGCTACCGCCCCCTGTGCGACCGCGAACGGATGTCGAGGTCGCCGCCCTACGCTACCGCATGCGCGGCGCCGCAGGGACCGTCACGCCTCCCCGCCGGTGTAGAGCCGCTCGAACGTATCCAGTGTCTTGGCGAAGGAGTGGCGGGACACCATGTCCCGGCTGCGCTCGCCCATGGCCCGCCGTTGTTCGGGCGGGGCATCGAGGACCAGTTGCAGCTTGGTCGCGAGGTCCCCGGAATTGCCCGGGGAGAAGAGGTACCCGTTGCGTCCCTCGTCCGCGAGGTGGGGCAGCGCGCGGGCGTTGGCGAGCACCACGGGGGTCGAGGCGCTCATGGCCTCCAGCGTCACGAGGGACTGCAGTTCCGCTGTCCCGGGCTGGCAGAACACGTCCGCGCGGAGGTAGGCCGTGCGTAGCTGCTCGTCCGTGAGGAACCCCAGGAAGTGGACCCGGTCCGCGACACCGTGTTCGTGTGCGAGTTTCACGAGCCGGTCCAGCTGTTCCCCCTCCCCCACGATCTCGGCGTGAACGTTCTTCTCCCGCGGGATCAGGGCCACGGCCTCGATGAGTTCGTCCACATTCTTCTCCACGGCCAGGCGTCCGCAGAACAGTACGATCGGGTGGTCCGGGTGCTCGATCTGCTCCCCCGCGGCGGCTTCGTAGTCACCGGCCTGGATCCCGTTGGACACCGCGATCGCCCGATCGGGGACACCGTTGTCGACCATGGTGCGCACCGCGAGCGGCGTGGGTGCGGTGATGACGTCGCAGCGGCCGTACACGCGGGCGATGTCCCACCACGAGACCTTGCGGTAGCCGCGCACGAACCACTGCGGGAACGGCAGGAACGGCTCGATGTTCTCGGGGACGAAGTGATTGGTCCCCACGACCCGGACACCACGGCGCACGGCCTCACGGACCACGAGCCGGCCCAGGATGTAGTGGCACTGGACGTGGACCACGTCCGGGCGGACGTCGTCGAACAACCGCGCGACCTCCCGCACGATCTCCCACGGGAAGCACAACCGGAAGTAGGGGTGGGTGAACGCGTGGTGGGAGCGGAACCGGTGCTCGGTCACCCCGGCGTCGTCCATGATCCGGGACGGGCCGCTCGTGGGCATGGGTGCTGCGACGTGGACCTCGTGACCCCGTTCCAGCATGCCGCGCGCGAGGCGGCGGGCGAACTGCGCGGAACCGTTGATGTCGGGCGGATAGGTCTCAGCGGTGATCAGTATTCTCAAGGCCTTGTGTTCCGTAGGGGGATCAGCGATCGGTGGCGCGTTCGGTTCGTCGGGGTGTCGCCGTGTCCGCAACCGCCCCGCTGGTCACCGCGTCCTGCTGGGCGCGTGCGGCCGCCCGGCGTTGCAGGACCTCGGGGTGGTGTCGCGAGAGCACGACCACGCCGACTATAGCAACGAGACCCGCGAGCCCCATGGCCGTGCCGAGTGCCCCGGTGAAGGAGTCACCGGCCTCTCCCAGGACCACGAGACCCAGGGCCACACCCACCATGGGGTCCACCACGGTAAGCCCGGCGATCACGAGATCCGGCGGTCCGCACGAATACGCGCACTGCACCATCCACCCGCCCAGCGCAGCGGCGACCACGATCATGAGCACGCTGGTCCACCGGATGTCCCCGAACCCGCTGGACGTGATGGTGGTGGCGGTCAACCGGACGAGCACGGCCACGAAGCCGTAGAGGAGCCCCGCTCCCAAGACGTAGAACATGCTGATCCGGTGCCGGCGCACGAATAGCTCGCACACACCGATGAGCACCACGAGGCCCACAAGCAGGGCGACCACCGTGTTCTCGGCACGCGTTCCGGGTACGTGGGTGGGATCCGTCCCGATCACGGCGCACACCACGAACGTGGCTCCACCCACGCTGCACAGGGCTACGGCGAGCCACGTGCCACGGTTGATGATCAGGTGGCGGTGCCGGGCGTGCAACAGCGTGGTGATGACGAGTGCGATTACCCCGATGGGCTGCACCACGGTCACGGTCGCAAGCGAGAGCGCCGCGACGTTCAGCACCGTTCCGAGGCCCAGCAGCGCGAGTCCGCTGAGCCAGCGTAGATTGCGCACGAGGGGCCACAGCCCCCGCGGCGTCAACGGTCCCTCGGTGTGCCCGGTGACCGCCACGGATTGCGTCTGCGTACCGAGCGCGAGGCACACCGCCGAGCTCAGTGCCAGAGCCACCGCGATCCACTGCATCACCGATTCATCACGTCCTCCGTCACGGTCTCATCGTAGAGCTCGGGGGCGCGGCGGGCCTGGGAGTTCACCGCATGTTCGCACCGGGGCACGAGGGATCCCATACCGCCGGATGAGACGCACCGGAGCCGGAGGAGTCGCGCACCCGAGTACGCCCCCGGACACGGTGGAGGCCGGGTCGCGACGATGGCGACCCGGCCTCCGGCACGGCTGGCGACTCACGCGAGCCGCGTACCCGGTTACTTCTTGAGCAGCTTGCGCAGGAACACCAGGAACGCGGACCCGGCGGCCACGGCGACCGCGAGGGGCTGCCAGCGCTCGCTCAGGACGTCCTGGGCGGACGTGGAACCGGCGGGACGGACCCCCTGGGAGCCACCCTTGGACGCGAAGGTCCGCTTGACCGTCTCCTGGGTCTCGGTGAACGTGCGCTGGGTGCGGCCCACGAAGCCCTGCGTGGCGGCCTGGACGGAATCGGCGCGGTTCTGGGCGTCGTCGCGCAGGCTCTTGAGGTGTTCGCGGCGCAGCTTGAGGCGGTGGCGCAACTGCTCCTCGGTGGGCTTGACGGGCTTGACCTGGTTGGGGTCGTTGGCCGCCTCTTCCTTCTCCCGCTGCTTCTTCTGCTCGGTCTCGTTCATCTCACGCTGGACACGGCCCTCATTGTACGCGGAGCCCTCCTTGACCACACCGAGGTCGTAGCGCAGCCCGAAGATGGCCTTCTTGGGCATTAGTGGCAACGCACTCTTGATCTTGGCGATCCCGATCAGCGCGAGCACGGCCAGGATGATGAGGAACAGCAGGGCGAGCAGCAGCGCGGCCAGCCACGCCGGCATCACGTGGGACAGGCCCGCGATGGCGGCACCGATCAAGGCGATGACGGCGAGGCCCAGGAACACGAGACCGACCACCGCGAGCGCGGCGCCCACGCCCACCTTGATGCCCTTCTCCTTGAGCTCCAGGAACGCGAGCTGGGCCTCATCTTTGAGCTGCTTGGGGAGCAATCGGGTGAAGACCTTGACGACGTCCGTGATGGACGCGGCACCCGGCTTCGTGGTGGTGCGAGTTCTTGCCCCGGACGTGTGTCCTGTGTGGCCGGATGAATGCCCGGTGCTGCCGGACGAGTGACCGCTGTTGGGGTCCACTGCATGGCTCATGCCGCCTCCGATGAGTACGTGGTGGTGCTGAACGGTTGATCTGATTTCAAAATACCATTCGGCCGCGCGCCCAGCGGGCAGGGACGGGCGCGACACCTCGGTCGTGACGAGGCTCGGACCTTGTCAACCACCGGGGGCTGTGGAAAACTGAAGGCGTTCATTGAAAGCAGATTCCTTTACATAAGTCAACATTGTAATCTCTTCAGAATCACGCATGATTCACAAAAGATCTTATTGTTGGGTGATTTCTTCGAGAGGGTTCACGGCCCCGCAGATCGAGGCTCCCGCGTCCGACGTCATCGACTGGCGCCGCCGCATCCACGCCCACCCGGAGCTGTCCTACAAGGAGCACGCGACATCCGACTTCGTGGTGGAGACACTCCCGAGCTTTGGCCTCTCCCCCGAGCGCCCCACCGAGACCTCGGTGACGGTACTGATCCAGGGCCGGGGGCCGGGTAGCACAGTGGCGTTGCGCGCGGACCTGGACGCCCTGCCTTTGCAGAGGAGACCGGGGACTCCTTCGCCTCCACGGTGAACGGTGTCATGCACGCGTGCGGTCATGACGGCCACACGGCCATGCTGCTGGGCACGGCCCGGGTGCTGGGCACGGCCCGGGTGCTGAGCGGCCTCACGGACAGTTTCGACGGCGCCGTCACGCTGATTTTCCAGCACGCAGAGGAGACTCCCCCGGGCGGCGCCAAGGAGCTCGTGGGTCAGGGCGTGCTCGAGGGCGGGGACGCGATCTTCGGGGTGCACATGGCGAACCAGGCCACCTGCACGATCTCCGTGCGCAAGGGTGTCACCTCCACAGTGGCGGGCGGCTTCTTCGCGACCATCAAGGGCCAGGGTTCCCGCGCTTCCATGCCGCAGAACTGTGCGGACCCGGTGCTGGTCGCCGCGCAGATCGGCTACGACGCCGCGGTGTAGGCCCTGGGCGAGGACAAAGTCTCCTGGGGCCCGGGCACGTCCGCCTCCGACGACTTCGCGTACTTCGCGCGGGAGGTCCCCGCGTGCTTCGTGTTCCTGGGCGGTGGCATGGCCGAGGACCGGCTGCCCTCCATGAACCACCACCCCAAGTTCGGCATCAGGGAAGAGGCCCTCGAGGCCGGCGTGCGCACGGAGGTGCAGATGGCCCTGAATGATCCACGTTCCACTCCCGCGTACGACGGACACCCGACCATGAATCTCACGAGCACCCAGAAAGGCATCTTCGTCACGCTCGTGCCGGCGGCGCCGGAGCTGCCGGGCGACGGCGCGGCGTCGTCCTCTGCCGCGGCAGGCACGGAGGAGGGTGCCAACTCGAGTGCGAAGAAGGACGTCTCGATCCTCGACGCCTGGAAGAATCGCAACTCCCTGGTGCTGGGGCTGTGCCTGCTGCTCAACAACCTGGTGGGCGTGGGGCTGCTGACCTGGCTCGCCACGATGTACTCGCAACAGTTCTGGATCACCCCTGCCGGGTGGCAGTACATGGTCGTGATCCTCGGTTACGGGCTCTCGCTGTGGGTCGCCACCTCCACCGGGCCCGGCGTAGTGAAGAAGTGGTTCGAGAACAACGAGAAGGTGTTCATGCTGATCATGTCCGTGATCGGCGCGGAGCTCATGATCGTGGCCGTGATCATCCCCAATCTGTGAGGCTCCGCGTTCGCGGCCATCAACACCGGGGCGTTCGTGGGCGGCATGACGCAGGGCGCGCTGATCGGCGCCGTCGTGGACGCCGGGGGGGCACGACCGCGTTCGTGGTACTGGGTGCACTGCTCGTGCTCGGTGGTCTCGCTCCGTTCCTGCTCCGGGAACCCCGCACCCCGCTCGATCCGCAGGGTCCGCGCGCGGCGGGGCCCGATGCGGACGCCACGACACCCCCGGGCGAACCCCACGCGGGCGTGGACGCGGCCGCGGGCACCACGGGCCGACCCGACTCCCGGCGGTGAGCCCCGCCGGGAGAGGGCCCGTCAGGCCACGGTGGCAGCGACGCGACCGCTCGCCGTCGTGGCCTGTTCCGTGTCCAGGTGACCGTCCTGCATGCTCACGCATGCGTCCGCGAGGGGGACGAACTCGGTGTCGTGCGTGACCACGAGGGACGCCAGGCCGAAGGTGTGGGTCAGATCCGCGAGCAGTTCCATGACGCTGTGGGACCGCGCGTGGTCCAGCGCCGCGGTGGGCTCGTCCACGAGCAGCAGGTGCGGCCTGTTCATGAGCGCCCGGGCGATGTTGACGCGCTGACGCTGCCCACCCGAGAGCTGATGGGGGCGGCGGTCCGCGCAGTTCTCGAGCCCCACCTGTGCGAGCAGTTCGCCCGCCCGAGCGCGGGCCCGCGCAAGCTCCTTGCCCCTGGCCCCGGCCACGTGCGCGGCGAGTACGAGTTGTTCGCGGGCGGTCAGCGAGGCCAGGAGATTGGGTTGCTGGAACACCATGCCCGTGTGCTCCCGGCGGACCCCGGCGAGTTCGCGTTCGGGGAGCTCCTCGAGCCGACGGCCCGCCACGGACACCGAGCCGGAACTCGGGCGGACCAACCCGGCGGCCACGGCGAGCAGCGAGGACTTGCCGGACCCGGACGGGCCCACGAGCGCCGTCATGGTGCCCGCGGCCAGCTCGAGGGACACACGGTCCAGAGCTCGCACCGTGCGGGGTTCGCCCTGCTCGTCCGTGCCGTCCGGGTACTCCAGGCAGAGGTCGGTCACCCGGAGGGCGGGATCATCGGTCGAGTACTCATGCGGCCCGTCCGGGCGTGCCGCTGCGGTGTGGTTGTCCATGGGGTCTCCTGCGCGGTGACGGGGGTGACGATCGGAATGCATGCTCAGTTGCCTCCCAGGGCGATCATCGGATCCACGGTGGACACGCGGCGCACGACGAGCACGGACCCGATCAGTCCCAGCGCCAGGACACCGGCCACGGGCAGCGCCATGGTCGCAGCGCTCAGCACGAACGGGACCACGGACCCGGCGAGCGCACCGCCGGCGATCCCCAGGCCGCCGCCCACGAGCACGCCGATCGTGAGCACCACGACGGCCTGGACCAGGGAATCCCGCACCACGTAACCACGGCTCGCGCCGAGAGCGCGCAGCACAGCAATGTCCCGGGTGCGCTGGATGGTCCACACGGTCAGGAAGGAGATCACCACCAGGGCGCTGATGCCGTAGAGGAAGCCCTGCATCATGCGCAGCGAGCCCTGCTCCGACTCGTAGGCGGGCAGCGCCGCGAAGGCGTCCCCGGTGTCCATGGCCACGGTTGCGGTGCGCTCCGTGACCCCCTCGGGCACGGTGTCCGTGGTGAGGGCCAGGGCGGTGGCCTGCTCGGGGTCGTCGGTGTGGGCCACGGCGGGAAAGTCCCCCATGCTGAGCCACACGACCGGCACGTGGCTGTAGTACTCGTCCGCCACGACCCCGGTGACCTTCAGGGACGTGCCGGCCAGGGTCACCGCGTCCCCCACGCCCACGTTCATCTCGCGAGCCAGCGTCTCACTGAGCACGGCGGCGCCGTCCTGTGGGTGGGTGACCCCGTTGACGGCGCTCAGCCCGGGCGCGAGCCGCGAGCCCGGTTCGAGCGCGACACCGGCCACGGAGGTGGCCGATGTGGCGTCGGCGGAGGAGTTCGCCCCGTCCCCGGCCCGCGCGGTGGTCTGCACGAGGCCGAGCCGCTCCACGTGGTGCGCGCCCACGGTGTCACGCCACGCGCGCGTTTCGTCCGCGGTGATCCGGGACGTCGTGAAGGACGGGTCGGACGCGTCCCCCGCCGGGGCACTGAGCACGAACCGCTGCGCCTGCAACCGTTCCAGGGCCGAGGTGTTCTGGTGGCCTAGCCCGTTGGTCAACCCGGTGAGCAGTACGAGCAACAGCGTGATCAGGGCCACGACGGTCGCGAGCAACGCGAACCGCCCCTTGGCGAACGTGATGTCCCGTAGGGACAGGTACATGGTGATCTCCGATGGGTCGAGAAACTGTTCCCCTCAAGCTTCGCGGGACGCGGCCGCCGGTGGATCGCCCCGCGGGTGGAGACCGTCCAGCCCCTCGGGGGATGCCGCGCTCAACCAATCGGTTGACCCGGCGCGCTCGTCCCGTGCGTAGCATGGCGGGAGGTCGGGCTGTCTCGTGAGCTGCGGCGGCATTGCCCGGAGCAGTACACCGTGCTGAGATCGGGATGCCGCGCCCCCATCGGCACCACGCTTCGATGACGCGCTCGTCACCCGGCCACGACGACGCCGTCCCCGGCGCAGCACCCGATGACACGACCACCGCACGACCCGGAAGGAGCCCCCGAGTGCGCGAGGACCTCTCCACCCCCGCAGTGCTGAGCGCCCTGCGGGTCACGTTGCACGTGAGCTTCGCGGCGCTGTTGGTGCTCGCCGCCGTGCGCGCGGTGCTGCACCTGAGCCGGGCCCCTGGCGGCGGGGCGATGATCGCCGTCGTCCTGGGACTGAGCGTGCTGCTCGCGGCGGTCTACCTCGCGGGGACCCTGGTGGAGAACCGTGTGGCGCGGGGTCGTGCGAGCCGGGAATCCCTGCGGTGGGGTCCCGGGTGGCTCGGTCTCATCGCGGCGCTGTGGGCCGCGCTGGCCCTGCTGAGCCCGGACTTCTCGTGGGTCGCGTTCCCCCTGTTCTTCCTGTGCCCCGTGGTACTGCCCACCGCGGCGGCGCTGGTCGCGATCGTGGTGCTCACCGGCGTCGTGGTGCTCTCCCAGTACCTACATGCCGCCCCGGGGGCGTTCGCGGCGGGAATGGCGCTCGGACCCGCGATCGGTGCGATTGTCGCGCTGCTCGTGAGCTTCGGGTACCGCGCACTGTACGAGGACACCCGCCGCCACGTGCGCGCGATCCGCGATCTCGAATCCACGCGAGCTGAGCTGGCGCGCCAGGAACGGGACGCGGGGACCATGGCCGAGCGCGACCGGTTGTCCCGCGAAATCCACGACACCCTGGCCCAGGGCCTGACCTCGATCGTGCTAGTCTCACGGGCCGCACAGCGCTCGCTGGAGCGCGCGGAGCTCGACGCGGCCCGCGCGCAACTGGCCACGATCGAGGACACGGCCGCGGCCGACCTCGCGGAGGCGCGTCGGTTCGTACGGGACCTCGCCGCACCGGCACCGGGTGACTCCCTGCCCGCCGTCCTCGCGGAGGTGTGTCACCGCACCCGGGAGGCGGCCCGCGCCGTGGGCGCGCCGCTCACGTGCGAGTTCACGGTGGAAGGTGCCGTCCCCGAACTGCCCGCCCCGCAGCGCACCCTGTTCGTGAGGGCAGCGCAGTCCACCCTCGCGAACGTGACCTCGCACGCGCGGGCGTCACGCGCCGTCGTGACCCTCGCGGGCTGGGACGACGCCGTGACGCTGGACGTCGTGGACGACGGCGCGGGCTTCAGACCGCGTTCCGCCGCCGACGACGCACGCAACGACAGCTTCGGACTGGCCCACCTGCGACGCCGCGCGCACGAGCTCGGGGCCGTCCTGACCGTGGAGTCCGAACCCGGCGCCGGAACGGCCGTGAACCTGCGGTTGCCCCTGCCCGCGCCCGAAGCCACCCGCCCCCTGCCGAATGGAGATTCGTCATGACCACCCGCGTATTGCTCGTGGACGATCATCCCGTGGTGCGCGCCGGGCTGCGCGCGGTGCTCGAATCGGTGGGTGACATCGTGGTCGGCGCCGAGGCGCCGGACGGACACGTGGCGCTCGAGATGCTGTCCCGCGCGGGCGGCTCCGTGGACGTGGTGGTCATGGACCTGCAGATGGGTTCCGGGATGGGCGGGCTGGACGCGACCCGGCGCATTGTCGCGGCGGGCGGGCCCCCGGTGCTGATCCTCACGACCTACGACACCCAGGCGGACATCGTCGCCGCGCTCGAGGCCGGCGCGACCGGTTACCTCCTCAAGGACTCGCAGCCCGAGACCATCGGTGCCGCCGTGCACGACGCCGCCGCGGGCCGCCCCGTGCTGTCCCCCTCCGTCACGGCGCGGCTCATGCAGCGGGTGCGTTCCCCCGGCACGTCGCTGAGCGCGCGGGAGATCGAGATCCTGCGCGGGCTCGCCACGGGCGCGTCCAACAGGGCCCTGGCCAAGGAATTGTTCATCTCGGAAGCCACCGTGAAGACGCACCTTGTACACATCTACGACAAGCTCGGGGTGGACAACCGGACGGCGGCGGTCAACCGTGCGCGGGAAGAACACCTGATCTGACGGATGCGATCACGGCGGCGATCCGCTCGGGGTGATCCACCATGACGAAGTGACCGCTGCGTCGCAACACGATCGTGTGCACGGGCGCTTCCCGGGACAGGTAGGTGGCCCGGGCGAGCACGTGGCGCACCCACCGGGTGGTCCCGATCCGCGGCAGCCGTCCGTTCGCGGCCACCACCAGGACGTCCAGCTCCGGGTCCAGGGGCGTGTGGGCAGCCAGTTCCCGCAACCGGTTCATGCACGCCACGTAGCCCGCGAGTTCCCGCAGGGACCCCATGAGGAAGTTCGGGGATGCCAGATCCACGCGCAGCTGCGGCCACGAACGCATGAGGCGTCCGCGTCCGGGCACGAGTCGCCCGGCCACGACGGGGCCCACCACACGCCACGCCGGAGCAGCACACGATGACCGGCCCGGAGCCCGCATCGAGGATCCGTACGGGGCCGCCCATAACTTCGCGGGTGCTGACATGATCCCCGATGCCCGACGGCGCGGAACCGTTGTCCTGTTCGTTGCGAGTTCCCGTGAGCGCAACCGCTGGGCGACGGGCACGCCGGCCGCGGCGATGAGCCACACCGCGATTGCGAGAGGACATCACTTCACGGGTCCGTCCGTCCCTCGCGTACCGTTCGGGAGAGCGCGCCACAGGGTCCGCAGCCGCGCAGAGGAGAACGCCGTCACCCCGGCGAGCACCACCCCGACCACTGCGTCCACGGTTCGCAGCACGGTGGCCCCGGCGAGGTCCGCGACGACGTACTCGGACACGAAGGACGTCCACGGGTGCAGTTCCCGGTTCACGAGCGGATAGAGGACCCACACCGAGTACAACAGCGCCGCTACGGCGCACAATCGGCGAGAAGCCAGAGTCAAGGAACCGGGTCACCCGCCTGAGTCGTGGGCCGCACGTACGGAACAGCCGCCGAGTCTATTAGGCCGCGGCGGCTCCCGGAGGCGGGTGCCGCCCTGGATACGACGAAGGCCCCCTTCCGTACTGGAAGAGGGCCTCCGTGGTGGCTCCCCCGACTGGACTCGAACCAGTAACCCTTCGATTAACAGTCGAATGCTCTGCCAATTGAGCTACGGGGGAATGTACGCACTGCTGCGCAACGAGACGATACTTTACCGCCCCGTCGCGGCTTCCTCAAATCGAATCCCCGCCACCACCCGCAAGCGCCACACCCCTCTGAGTCGGGGTCACACCCCGGTGAGGCTGCGCCGCTGCAGTTCGAGGTCCAGCAGTTCGCGGTTGAGCTGTTGGTACAGCTCGGGTTCCCGTTGCGCGTTCAACCGGTTGAGGTGGGCCAGTTTGTCCGACTTCGCCCGGTTGATGTGCATCTCCACGAGCGAGGTGAGCACGCCCACCGCGTAGTTGCGCATTTGTTGCTCGGTGGCCGCGGGTAGCGGCGTGACGGACAGTTGTGCGAGGTAGCCGTGCAACGGTTCGGGCAGGTGGGCGCGCACGTGTTCGAGCCACGCGCGACCGCCCTCCCCGTGATAGTCCTCGTCCGCGCGGGCGGCCACCACGGCATCGTGCAAGACCTGGTGCACCCGGTACGTCATGCCGGCGGAATCGAAATGCTCCCAGTAGCCGTCCGGCACGAGGTCCGGGAGCTGGAGCACCACTTCGAGCGCCTCCCGTTCCATCCGGGACACGGGTTCGCGCGGATCCGGCAGCTCGGGCGCCTCGGGCCGGTGGTTCTCACCGGGGGCCGAGCCGGGCCCGGAGACAGGCCCCGAGCCATGCCTCGATCCGACCGAGTCACCGCGGTGGCCACGCGCATCCGGACGGTCCGGGGTCGACCCCTGAGCGCGCCCCCGCCCCGGTTCTCCCCGGCCGTTCTCACTGCGGGAGGCGGCGTCGACGGCGCGCAGCACCTCGTTCGTCTCGATCCCCAGCCACCCGGACAGCTCCCGCGCGTACGCGGGGCGCAGGGCGGGGTCACGGATCCTGGCCACGATCGGGGCGCACGCCCGCATGGCGCGGAGCCGACCCTCGAGGCTGTTGACGTCGTACTCGCGGATCGTGGCTTTCAAGGCGAACTCGAACAGCGGGGTGCGGGACTCCACGAGATCACGCACGGCCACGTCCCCGCGGGTCAGGCGCAGGTCACACGGATCCATCCCGTGGGGCTCGACCGCCACGTAGGTCTGGGCCACGAACCGCTGGTCCTCCTGGAAGGCGCGCAGCGCGGCCTTCTGTCCGGCGGCGTCGCCGTCGAACGTGAACACGACTTCTCCCCCGGCGGAGTCGTCCGAGAGGAACCGGCGCACGATCTTGATGTGGTCCGCGCCGAACGCGGTGCCGCACGTGGCCACCGCCGTGGTGATCCCGGCCAGGTGGCACGCCATGACGTCCGTGTACCCCTCCACGACCACGACCTGTTTGGTCTTGGCGATCGGCCGTTTGGCCAGGTCAATGCCGTAGAGCACCTGGGACTTCTTGTAGAGCTGGGTCTCGGGGGTGTTGAGGTACTTGGGGCCGGGATCGTCGTCGTAGAGCTTGCGTGCCCCGAACCCGATGACCTCCCCCGCGACCGCGCGGATGGGCCAGATCAGCCGCCCCCGGAACCGGTCGTAGAGTCCGCGGTTGCCCTCCGAGACCATGCCGGTGAGCTTGAGTTCCTGGTCCGTGAACCCGTGATTGCGCAGGTGCTGCAACAGGTGGGACCACCCCTGCGGTGCGTAGCCGATCCCGTAGGTGCGAGCGGCGTCATGATCGAAACCGCGCTCCCCCAGGAACCGCTGGGCCGCGGCGGCCTGCCGGGTGTAGAGGTTGCGTTGGAAGAACTCCGCGGCCACCTTGTGTGCGTCGAGCAACCGCTGTCGACGCCCTACTTCCTCCCGGTTGGGTGCGGAACCCTGCTCGTAGTGCAGCTCGTACCCGATCCGGGCGGCCAACCGTTCCACGGTCTCCGAGAACGGCGTGTGGTCCATTTCCATGAGGAAGGAGATGACGTCCCCGGACTCGTCGCACCCGAAGCAGTGGTACGTGCCCAGTTGGGGGCGCACGTGGAAGGACGGCGTGCGTTCGTCGTGGAAGGGGCAGAGTCCCTTGTACGAACCGATGCCCGCGGGCTTGAGGGTCACGTACTGTTCCACGACCTCGCGGAGGTCCGTGCGCGCACGGACCTCGTCGATGTCTTCACGCTTGATCAGTCCGGCCACTCGGCCAGTTTAGGCACCCCGTCAAACCGGATCGCGCACGCGTCACGGATGTGCAGCGGCCCGGAACGACTGGTTAACGGGCCCGCAAGGACACGCGATGACTCCGGCCACGGCGTCACCGAACGGTCCTGCGACGAACAGGGCGCGGGGTCAGCGAGCCGCCGGGGCGTCGTCGTTCCCGCCGACCACCATGCGGCGGTCCGGGGCACCCACGGTCTTGGAGCCGACCATGGCCAGGCTGCCCAGGGCACCGACCGCGGCGAACGCGAAGAAGCCCCACGGGTACGCGAGCCCGGCACCCAGCAGCGTGCCGCCCACGATGGGACCGCTGATCGCGCCGAGACGCCCCACCCCGGCGGACATGCCCAGGGCGGTCGCGCGCACGCGCGGCGGGTGGTTGGTCGCGGTGAACGCGTACACGAGCACCTGGGAAGAGAACACGAAGCACCCGGTCAGGAACACCATGACGTAGATCCCGGCCACGGGCAGCCGGATCGCGAGGGCCGCGAGCAGCACGGCCGAGGCCGCGAACCACATGATGCTCGCGATGCGGGGGGGTAATCCGGTCCGCCACGCGGCCACCGATCCACAGCCCCACCACGGCGCCCACGTTGAGGATGAGCAGGAAGCCCAGCGCGTTGCCGAGGTCGTAGTCCGCGGCGCGCATGATCTGCGGCAACCACGTGTTGAGCCCGTACACGAGCAGCAGACCCATGAAGGACGCGATCCAGATCACCACGGAGTTGCGCGCGTACGTGCCGCTCAACAGTAGGGCCGCGCCCTTCTTCTCAGCCACCACCTGGGCCGACGGCGCTGCGGCACCGCGCGCGCCCGAGGCCGCGGGGGCGGCGTCGCCGATCTCCAGAGGCACGTTGTAGTGCGCGGCCACCCGGCGGGCATCCTCGAGGCGGCCCTTGGACGCGAGGTAGGACGGGGACTCGGGCAGGAACACGAGCATGAGCGGTACGAGGATCAGGGCGGGCAGCGCGCCCGCGATGAACATGGTGTGCCACGTGAAGTGGGACAGCACCCAGATCGCGAGCGCCGCGGTGAGCACGGCACCCACGTGGTAGCCGGTCATCATGACCGTGGTGGCGTTGGAGCCGCGGCCGGGGCGGGAGAACTCGGTGACCATGGAGATGCCGGTGGGCAGGCAACCGCCCAGGCCCAGGCCCGCGAGGAAGCGCAGGATGCCGAACCACAGGACGGTCGGGGCGAACGCGGCGGCGAACGTGAGCACCGAGAATACGATCACGGCTCCGATGAGCATCTTGCGCCGGCCCCAGCGGTCCGTGAGGTAGCCCATGCCCAGGGCGCCGACCATCATGCCGAACAGACCGGCGGTCGCGACCGCGGTGGCCTCACCGGTGGTCATCCCCCACGCCTGGTCCGCGAGCAGGGCGGGCATGACGGCGCCGAGCACCACGGCGTCGAAACCGTCCAGGGACGAGATGTGGGGCGCAGAATCGATGCCGCCGGACCTCACCAGAGCGGCTTGTCCCCCGTGCGCCAGTTGGTGCCCCGGATCCGGTCGTGCAGCGCGACCGCGGAGCGGTCCGTGAGGCACGCGATCTGATCGACCACGAGCCGCAACCGGGCGGCTTCACTGCCGGGGCCGTCCCCCAGGGCACGCCAGTCCGCGGCGAACTCGGGGGCCAGGAACCGCCCGTCCGTCTGCATCAGGGCGTCCACGAGGATCGTGAGGATCTCGTGCTGGTTGTCGTAGAGGGGCAGGGCGTCCCGCACGGTCATCACGAACGCGGTCGCGATGCCTTTGAGCACCCCGATCTCCAGCTCCGTCTCGCGCGGGACCACGAGGGACGCCCGGTACCGGGTGAGCCGGTCGTCCCCGGCCACGTCCCGGGTGGCCGCGACCGCGGACATCGCGAACCGGCCGATCAACTGGCTCGTCATGTTCTTCAGTCGTGCCAGATCCGCGCGTGTCCCGTGCAGACGGGGAATCCACACGGGTGAGGACTCGAGCCGGGACAGCGCGGCGTCGAGCTCGTCCTCCGTGGCGGCGGGCAGGTACCAGCCGCGGGTGCACTCGATGACCCGGTGGCGGTGCGCGGGTTGCGTGAGGTTCTCGAGCTGCAGTGCGTGGGCCGCGACCGCGTCCTCGACGTCGTGGACGCTGTAGGAGATGTCGTCCGCGAGATCCATGACCTGGGCCTCGATGCACTTGCGTCCGGGCACCGCGCCCGCGCGGAACCACTCGAACACAGGCAGGTCGTCCTCGTAGGCTCCGAACTTGCGGTTGGGGCGCCCGTCCGGCCGGGGCGGGGCGTCCGCCGCGCTCCACGGGTACTTGCACGTGGCGTCGAGTGTCGCGCGGGTGAGGTTGAGCCCCGCGGGCTCCCCCGACAGCGCGATGATCTTGGGCTCGAGCCGCACGAGCAGGCGCAGGGTCTGGGCATTACCCTCGAAGCCCCCGATCCCACGGGTCAGCTGCGCGAGCGCCGTCTCACCGTTGTGCCCGAACGGCGGGTGACCGAGGTCGTGGGACAGGCACGCGGCGTCCACGACGTCCGGATCGCACCCGAGCGCCTTGCCCAGCTCGCGCCCGATCTGGGCGACCTCGAGCGAATGGGTGAGCCGGTTGCGCACGAAGTCGTCCGACTGCGGCGAGACGACCTGGGTCTTGGCCGCGAGCCTTCGCAGCGCGGAACTGTGCAGCACGCGCGCGCGGTCCCGCTCGAAGTGGCTGCGATGGCGGTTGTGGTGGCTCTCGGCGACGAACCGCTCGGTGTCGGTGGGCTCGTAGCCCGGGGGCAGGATCGCCAGACGGTTGGGGGTGTGCAGTGGGATCAGCCTCCCGAGACATCGAGCTCGGCGGCCGCGAGACCCAGCCGTTCGGCGTCGCCCAGGATGCGGGAGTCGAGCCAGCCGTCCGGCAGGTGGGGCTTCTTAGGTGAGCCCGCCCGGCCCCGAGGCCCTTCGACGTCCGCGCCCGGGTAGGGGGCATCCAGGTCGAGTTCGTCGAGCAGTTCGCGCAGCGCGGCGAGTGTGGGCACCTGCGCCATGCGGGCGCGTAACTGCCCGCCCACCGGGTACCCCTTGAAGTACCAGGACACGTGCTTGCGGATCTCGCGGCAGCCCTTGAGTTCGTCCCCGAACTCCTGGGTGAGCAGCTCGGCGTGGCGGTACACGGTCTCCGCGACCTTGCGCACACCCGGCCGGTAGCGGCGCGGGCTGCCCTCGAAGGCTGCCTGCAGGTCCCCGAACAGCCACGGCCGGCCTTGGCAGCCCCGACCCACGACGACGCCGTCCACGCCCGTGTGCTCGACCATGCGCACCGCGTCCTCCGCGGAGAAGATGTCCCCGTTGCCCAGCACGGGGATGTCCGGGAGGGCCTCGCGCAGCCGCGCGATCGCATCCCAGTCGGCGTGGCCCGAATAGTGTTGTTCGAGGGTGCGCCCGTGCAGGGCCACCGCGGCGATCCCCTCATCGCGGGCCATGCGTCCGGCATCCAGGAAGGTCTGGTGTTCACCGTCGATGCCGATGCGCATCTTGACGGTCACGGGGATCTCCCCGGCCTCGCGCACCGCCGTGCGGATGATCGCGCGGAACAGGTCGGTCTTCCACGGCAGGGCGGAACCACCACCGCGCTTGGTGACCTTGGGCACGGGGCACCCGAAGTTGAGGTCGATGTGGTCCGCGCGATCCTCCTGCGCGACCATCCGCACGGCCTTGCCCACGTTCACGGCGTCCACACCGTAGATCTGGATGGATCTCGGGGTCTCGTGGGGGTCGTGGTCGATGATCCGCAGGGACTCGGGGCGGCGTTCCACGAGTGCCCGCGCCGTGACCATCTCGGTCACGTATAGTCCCCCGCCGTACTCCCGACACAGGGTGCGGAAGGACTTGTTCGTGACCCCGGCCATCGGCGCCAGGACCACGGGTACGTCCACGGTCAGCCGGCCCAGCTGTAGGGGTTTCAAGTTCAACACGGCCGGTTCACGGTCCGCGGTCTCAGTCGTCTCGGTGCTCATCGTGGGTCATTGTCTCATTCGTCCGCTGCCCGGCGTCGCGGTCGGTGCGCGCGGACGCGTCCACCTGCTCGAGTCGCATCGCGAGCTTGAACGCGCGCACCTGCTTGTCCCTGCGACCCAGGGTCTTGTACACCGCGCCCAGGTCCCGCAGACATTGCACCCACTCGCGGGTGTGGGCCTCCGGCTCGGGCAGCGCGGGGTAGAGGTTGCTTGCGGTGTGGAGGGCGTGGGCAACGTCGTTCCAGGCCATCATCCCCTCGGCGAGCGCCGCGAGCCCTTTCCAGCACATGATCTGCCCGGCCACGTCCCCGCGCGCTTCGCAGCCCGCGAGCACGGTCTCGTAGTGCTCGGCCGCGAGTTTGCGCCGCCCGGCCGCTTGCGCCGCGGTGGCCAGGTGGGACACCCAGCGCAGGTCCTCCCGCGTGACGAAGCCCGCACCGTCCCCGGCGGGTCGCGCCGGATCCACCCCCGCCGCCGCGGCCCCCTCCTGGAACTCGCGGTATGCGTCCCACGGGCGCCCGGCCAGCAGCAACACGTCCCCGAGGTTCTCGAGGCACTGCACCCGCGCTCCCAGGGATCGCGCCGACCGTGGCGCGCGCTTGTACTGCGTCGCGGCCAGACGGTAGTGGTGTTCCGCGTCCGCCCAGTCGCCGGCGTCCCGCGCGAGATTCCCCAACCACGACGCCGCCTGGCCCGCTTCCAGCCACGCCTCCCCGAGTCGCGCCGTGCGCAGGGCCGCCTCGTAGTGATCGCGTGCCGTGGCGGTGTCCCCGGACGACGACGCCGCCCGGCCCCGTTGCAGCCTGCGCGCCACCCTGGCCCGTGCGAACATGCGCCCTCCTCCTGTGCTCCTACCGCGTGATTCTTCCAGCCCCGATCATTGCCCCGTGCAACCGATGCCGCAGGGGCGCGGGGTCAGAGGACCCTGCGGGCGGCGTCGGACGGGGTGAGCGTGAGGAACAGCGGATCGAGGAACCCGTTCTCCGCGAACCGGTGCTGCACCGCGCTCGCGAGTCGCTCCACGTGGGTCTCGGGAACCAAGGCGATCACCGAGCCCCCGAAACCGCCGCCCACGACCTTGGCACCCAAGGCCCCGGCGGCCAGGCAGCCCTCGACCGCCGTATCCAGTTCCGGGACCGTGACCTGGCAGTCGTCCCGCATGGACTCGTGGCCCGCCACGAGCAGCTGACCCACGGCCGCCCAGTCCGGGTCCGCCTCACGCAGGAGTCGGGCGATCTTCTCCGAGCGCACCATCTCGGTCACGGAATGACGCAGGCGCAACCGGGTCCCTCGGGGGTCTTCGGTCAACGGGGCGCCCGCCCCGAGCAGGTGGTCGAAGCGCTCGAGGACCGCCGCGGCGTCGTCGAACCCCGGATCCTCGGGCAGCGCGTCGCGCAAGCGGGAGACCCCAAGCACCGCGGCAGCGGCCTCGCACTCGGCGCGGCGGGAACTGTACTGACCGTCGGCCAGTTTGTGCGGGGCGGACGTGTCCACGGCGAGCCACGTGAGACCCGCGAGCGCGGGATCGGCGGGCAGACGGGCGACGTCGAAATCGCGGCAGTCCAGCGCGAGCAACTGCCCGGCGTGCGAGCGCAGGGACGCCGTCTGGTCCAGGCCGCCGGTGTTGGCGCCCACGATGTAGTTCTCCGCGTCCATGCAGGCTCGGGCCAGGGCGCGGCGCAGGGTGTCGTCCGGGTGGTCGTCGTCCGTGCGCAGCGAGAACAGGGCGAGCGCGACCGAGCACTCGAGCGCCGCGGAGGACGCGAGTCCCGCGCCGATGGGCACGGTCGAGTCCACGAGCAGGTCCGCGCCGAAGTCCGCACCGAGCGCGAGTCCGGGCACGGCCTCGTGCTCGGAGTGCCCCGCGGCCACGCGGTTCATCCCCCACGCCACGCCCGCGGCGTAGCCGAACCAGCCATGGATGGCTCCGGGTTGGACGTCACTCACCCGGGCCGCGCGCAGTTCACGGTCCGCGACGGAGGCGTCCGTGTCCTGGAGGGACTGCGCGTGCAGCATCCCGTCCGTGCGGGGTGCTGCGGCGGTCAACGTCACGTACTGGTGGGCGAAGGGCAGGCACATCCCGCCCGAGTAGTCGATGTACTCGCCCATGAGATTCGCGCGGCCGGGCGCGGCCCACACCCCTGCGGGCGGGCGGGCGTAGACCTCCTCGAACTTCGTGCTCAACCGCTGCGCCCGCTCACGCACGTCCGGTTGCGCGACCCAGCGCGGGCGCGCGAAGTCTTCCGGGGTGGTGGTTTCGCTGAGCTCACAGGACACGGACGGTTCCTCACATGGTGTGGACGGGGCGTCGTAGGACGACTGACGAACCATTGTCCCCTACCCGGCGCGGAAGTAGCGCTCCAGCTCCTCGAGGGACTTGTCCTTGGTCTCCGGGGCCACGCAGTACACCCACACGATCGCTATGAGCTGGAGCACCACGAAGATCATGATCGTGTACCCCACGCCCAGCGCGTCCGTGAGCACGGGGAACGTGAGCCCCACCAGGAACGTCATCATCCACAGGATCCATGCGCACACACCCATGCCCACGCCGCGCACGTTGAGCGGGAAGATCTCGGACATGTACAACCACGTCACGGTGCCGATGCAGCACTGCATGAACCCCACGAACACCACGATGCACGCGAGGATCACCCACGCGCGCGCCGGACTGCCCTCGGGGATCGTCAGGTAGGACACCGCGAAGCCCGTCAACGACGTTGCCGTCCCCACCAACCCGGTCAGCAACAGTGTCCGGCGGCCCACGTGCTTGAGCAGGTACATGGCCAGGGCCACAGCCACGACCCCCATGATCCCGGGGATGATGTTGGCGTAGAACGCCCCGTTGCCGCCGAAGCCCACGTCCTGCAGCACCGTGACGCCGTAGTACTGGATCGCGTTGATCCCCGAGATCTGGTTGATCACGGCCATGGACGCGCCCAGCACGAAGATTCGCCTGATCCACGGGACGCGGACCAGATCCGTGATCCGAGCCGCGGGGCGGTGCTCGTCCTCGTGGGCGAGTTCCAGGACGATCTCCCCCTCGCGCCGGTCGTAGGAGTCCTCGCGGATGCGGCGCAACACCTGGAACATCTTCTCCACGGCTCCGTGGCGGGCCAGCCAGCGCGGGGATTCCGGGACCGCGATCATCCCGATCCACAGCACGAGTGCGGGGACGGTCGCGAGCACGAGCATGAAGCGCCACACGTGCGGAAGGTGCCCGAACGCCGTCGCCAACCCCGCGTTGAACACGAACGCGAGCGCCTGCCCGCCCACGATCATCAGCTCGTTCTGAGCGACCACGCGACCGCGCAGGTGCGAGGGGGCGAGTTCGGCGAGGAACACGGGCACGATCACGGAACACGCGCCCACGGCCATCCCCAGCAGGCAGCGGAACATCACGAGCACCGCGACGGTGGGTGCGATCGAACACCCGATCGTGGCGACCACGAAGACCACAGCCAGTATCATCAGCACCCGGCGGCGGCCGTAGCGGTCGGCGAGCTTGCCGCCGAACGCCGCGCCCCACGCGCCGCCGAACGGCAGGATCGAGGCCACGAGACCCTCCAGGAACGGCGTCAACCGCAAATCCGCCACGATGGACGGCAGCGCTCCGTTGATCACCCCGGTGTCGTAACCGAACAGCAATCCGCCGAACGTGGCCACCGTGGCGATCAGCCGCAACCGGCCGTTCATCTCCTGGCGTCGCGGTGGCTCCGTGCGCGACGGACTCGCCTGGGTCTCGAACATGGGACTCCTTTCCTCCGTGAACGTCTTACCACGAACGACGCATTGCGGGGCGCGCGAGGCTGCTCGGCGCCGACCCGCTCGACGTCCTGTCTTCAGGTCAGTCCTCGGTGCCCGCGATCCTGGCCGCGGGCTCCACCGCCGTGGCGCTCGCGAGCGTGGCCGCGTGGTTCGTGACGGCCGTGCTGTCCCGGCACGAGCAGCACGCGGAGGCCTCGTAGACCGAGACCGGACGGCGGCGGTCAGTTCGCACCGCGGCCCGAACGGATCCCGTGATCGTGGAGCTCGTCCCGCAACGCGCGCCACATCCTGTCATACGTGAACCGCTCGGTGACCACGGCCCTGCCCGCCTCCGCGAGCGCCTCCCGCTCGGCCAGGCGGCGCAGTAAGCGGTCCACGGTGTGTCGCCAACCCTCGGGGTCACCGACCGCCACGGGTGCCGCGAACCCCGCGCTGAGGTATTCGCTCAGGGCTTCGGTCGCGGTGAAGGCCACGGCTGCCGCGGCCTCGCGTGCCACCGTTTGCCCTGTGGGGTACACGAGCTCCCGCGTGGGAACGGCCGTGATCGGACCTGGCGGCGAGGACGTCGACGGCCCGCTGCGTCCCGTCGTCGGTGAACAGTTCCGGTGCGCAGCCGAACGGGATAGCGGCCACCTGATCGGCCCGGAACCCTGCATCCACGAGGATGTCGATCTGGTTCCGGCTCAGCGTGAGGATCAGATCCACCGCCGAGAACCGGCGGACGAGCGCGCGTCTGCGATGGGGATCCGCTCGTCGGATCCATTCCATGAGCTAGCACGAGATCACCACCAAGGGTGTGCTCGCGTACGGCGGCACGTCCCGCCGCTTGAGCTGCGCGGCGAGTGCCGTGACGGGTTCGAGCAACCCCAGGACCAGTTCGGCGTTCCGCACCCCGGGCACGGCCCTGAGGGGCACGTCCACCATAGTGTGGGTCCGATGCTCCACGACGTCCCGCAGATTCCGGGGTAGCCTGCCGCGCAGGGGTCGGACACCGGTGACCGGGAAACCCGGACCCGGAAACAGGTCGATGCCGTACGGGCACGCCGTGTGGTCACCCGCGTGGAGAACCAGTGTCCTCACCGCACCCGTCCTCCCCCCGCACCGGCCTGGACCGGCGGCCTTACACTCGGTCGTCCACCAGCGTGACCGTTTCCGTGACCACGTGCGCGACCCCGGCCTCCAGCAGGTTGTCCACCACGGCCACGAGCGGGGTCATGGAGTCGTCCACCTCGAGCTCCACGGGGTAGTCCCGGACCAGCAGGGCCAGCAGCGTCTCCACGGCCGCACCCGCCTCACGCGCGGAACCGTCATCGGAAGAGGCGCCCGGCACGTAGCCCAGCAACACGTCCGCGGCCTCGAACCGGGTGGCCCGGTCCTCGGGATCCTGCGGATCGAACGGGCGGTAGCTCACGGCGAACGCGGTGATCGATGCGGGACCGTCACTCCCCGGAGCGCCCGCGCGCAGCACCAGGGCTCCGAACGCTCCGGCGGTGTCCGAGAGCAACTGCCGGTTCACCGCACCGATCCCGATCTCCGCGACCGGGTCCCAGTCGTGGACCGAGCGGTAGAACTCCCACACGGCGCGTGTTAGTTCCACGGAACCGGTCGCGAGATCTTCCACGGAGCGCACCCACGAGCCGTCCGCGGTCTGTCCGAGCGCGGGTTCGGGCAGGGCACCCGCGGCCACGCGCACCACGCGCGAGCGCATGGCCGGGGTCAGGCCCTCCGCCTTCGCGAAGCTCTCCCCCGCGGAGCCGGGGGTCACGCGGGAGCGCAGCGCCGTGACGCTCGACGGCGCGTCCGCGGCCACTTTCCGCAAGCGCGCCAGGAGCTCCCGGCCGATGCCTTCGCGCTGCCGGTCCGGAGCCACCTCCACGTACGCCCACAACCGGCGCGGGTGCCACGGGGACTCGTAGACCACCCCGGCCGCCACGGGGACGCCGTCGTCGACGGCCACGAGCGTGCGGGAGAACGCGGCGGCGTCGTCGGCACCCAGTCGCGCACGGAAGGCCTGCGCGGGGGCCGACGGCGCGTCCGGCCAGACCTCGAGCAGACGCAGGTCGTCGTCCTCTCGCCACGGACGGTACTCGATGCTCATGCGGTGCCTACTTCTCGAGGTGGTCGGCGAGGTACTGCTGGACGCGGTCCAGACCCACGCGCTCCTGGGTCATCTCGTCGCGCGAGCGCACGGTCACGGCTTGGTCCTCGAGGGTGTCGAAGTCCACGGTGATGCAGAACGGCGTGCCGATCTCGTCCTGGCGGCGGTAGCGGCGGCCGATGGCCCCGGCGTCGTCGTAGTCGATGTTCCAGCGCTTGCGCAGCTCGGCGTCCAGGTTCTGCGCGGCGGGGCGCAGGTCCTCCTTCTTGGACAACGGCAGCACGGCGGCCTTGACCGGAGCGAGGCGCGGGTCCAGGCGCAGCACGGTGCGCTTGTCCACGCCGCCCTTGGTGTTGGGGGCCTCGTCCTCCACGTACGCGTCCACGAGGAACGCCATCATGGAACGGGTCAGCCCGAATGACGGCTCGATCACGTACGGGGTATAACGCTCCCCCGAGGCCTGGTCGAAGTACTGCATCTTGGTGCCGGAGTGTTCGGTGTGGTTGCTCAGGTCGAAGTCCGTGCGGTTGGCCACGCCCATGAGCTCGCCCCACTCGGAGCCCTGGAAACCGAAACGGTACTCGATGTCGATCGTGCCGTCCGAGTAGTGCGCGCGGTCGTCCTCGGGGACGTCGTAGCGGCGCATGTTGTCGGGGTTCACACCCAGGTCCACGAACCAGTTCCAGCACGCCTCGACCCACTCGTCGAAGTAGCGCTTCGCCTCGTCCGGGTGGATGAAGTACTCGATCTCCATCTGCTCGAACTCGCGCGTGCGGAAGATGAAGTTGCCCGGGGTGATTTCGTTGCGGAATGCCTTGCCGATCTGCCCGATCCCGAACGGCGGCTTCTTGCGCGCGGCGGTCACCACGTTGAGGAAGTTCACGAAGATGCCCTGAGCGGTCTCCGGACGCAGGTAGTGCTTGCCCTCCTCGTTGTCCACGGGACCCAGGAAGGTCTTCATGAGCCCCGAGAACTGCTGGGGCTCGGTCCACTTGCCGTCCTGGCCCGTCTCGGGGTCCTTGACGTCCGCGAGCCCGTTGACCGGCGGGTGGCCGTGCTTGGCTTCGTACGCCTCGAGCAGGTGGTCCGCGCGGTAGCGCTTGTGGGTGTGCAGCGACTCCACGAGCGGGTCCGTGAAGGTCTCCACGTGGCCCGAGGCCTCCCACACCGCGGAGGGCAGGATGATCGAGGAGTCCAGGCCCACCATGTCCGCGCGGCCGCGCACGAAGGTCTGCCACCACTCGCGCTTGATGTTCTCCTTCAGTTCCGCGCCCAAGGGCCCGTAGTCCCACGCGGAGCGCGAACCGCCGTAGATCTCACCCGCCTGGAACACGAAGCCCCGGCGCTTGGCCAGGGAGATGACATTGTCCAGGGTGGATTTGGCAGTCATGCGGTCTCACGTCCGTTTCTCGCCCGACCGCTGGCTGCGGCCGCGCGTGGAGTACTGGGTGGGTCGTTCACGGCGCCGACGACGACGCCGCGGGGCCGCCCACGCGGGACCGGCACCGAAGGGTGCGGGTGCGGTGGGGACGAGAATGCCCGACGGCGCGCGAAGGCGCTGTCACCAGGGTAACGAGGATGCCGAATCCCCGCCTAACCGTGCGGCCCTCGCTCATGAGGGACCGCGCCCGGTCGGTCACGACCCCGGGCGCGGTCGTGCGGGCACGGCTTCCCACTTCTGGTCGTCAGCTCCCGGCCACTCAGACGAACGCGGAAACCCCCGTGAGCGCCCGGGAGACGATGAGCGAGTTGATGTGGTAGCTGCCCTCGTACGTGTAGATGGCCTCGAGGTCCCCCAGGACCTTGGCGATCTCGTAGTCGCTCAGCAGGCCGTTGCCGCCCAGGGCGTCACGCGCCAGTGAGGCCGAGCGCCGGCCGAGCCGGGTCGCGGTGGACTTGGCGAGGGCCGCGTGCATCATGTCCATCTCGTCGCACGTTTGCAGGCGGGTGACTTGCACCATGAGCGCGGAGCTCGCCGCGAGGTTGCCCGCGATCTCCGCCATGGCCTGCTGGACCATCTGGAAGCTCGCGAGAGGCTTACCGAACTGTTCCCGCCGCAGGGTGTACTCGCGTAGGACGTCCAGGATGGCCTGTTGGGCGCCCACCGCTTGCCACCCGACCCATGCGCGCGAGTCCTTGAGCAGCATGTTGGCGGCGTCGAAACTCACGGCCCCGGGGAGCAGGGCGTCCGCGGGGACACGCAGGTCCGTGAACGTCACGTCCGCGTTCTGCATGATGCGCAGACCCATCTTGTTGCCGATCTTGGTCGCGGCGTACCCGGGTGTCCTGGTGGGCACGGCGAAACACTTGACCTGACCGTCGGCCGTGTCCCGCGCCCACACGAGGGCCAGTTGGGCCACGGTTCCGGCGCCGATCCAACGTTTTCGACCGTTGATGGCCCACTCGTCACCCTCGCGGGTGGCGGTGGTGGCCAGGCCGCCGGCGATGTCCGAGCCGTGCTCGGGTTCAGTGAGGCAGAACGCCCCGATCGTGGAGAGGTCCGAGAGTCCGGGGAGCCACGTGTCCTGTTGCTGCTGCGACCCCAGTTCCACGAGGGTCCCCACGATCAACTCGTTGTGGATCCCGATCAGCGCGGACAGGGACACGTCCGCCCGGGCGAGCTGCGCATGCACGAGTCCCTGGAACAACCGGGACGAGCCGTCCCGGAACAGATTGCCCAGGCCGAGCTCGGCGAGCCGGGGCAGCATCTCCAGGGGCAGCTGCTCCCGGTTCCACGGGTCGATCGACTGACGGCGGACGTTGTCCTGCAGGTGCTTCTCGATCCCCGCCAAACGGGTGCGTTCGTCATCGCAGAGCAGCTGCTGGATCTTCAGCAGGTCCACTCCGGGGAGCTCGGACGCGGCACGGGGACGAGAGGAGGTGATGGCGGTGGTCATCCTGGCCCTCGGGTGCTCGGTAATCCAATGGTAATCTTTTCAACTATAGACCGTCCAAGTACATATGTGTGTCACAGATCACATTAATTCGAGGGGGGCCGGTCATGACCGTCACGGACGAGTTTCGCGCCGCACGCTACCACCTGGTGTCGCTCCAGCAGAAGTGGGAACGGGCCCGGGAGGAGTTCGTGCGGCTGCGCGTCGATCACTTGAACTTCGGCCTGGACTGGTTCGGTCAGCTCGCCGCATCCTCCGAGCGCCGGGACCAGGACGCGCTAATCATCCTGGAGGAGGACGGCTCCCGCCTGACCCGCACGTTCGCGCGACTGAGCCAGGACTCCGCGCGGGTCGCCAACTGGTTGCGCGAGCTCGGTGTGCGCCGCGGGGACCGCGTGATCCTCATGCTCAACAACCAGGTGGGGCTGTGGGAGTGCATGCTCGCGTGCATCAAGCTGGGGGCGGTGGTGATCCCCTCGACCACCCAGATGGAACCCACCGACCTCACGGCCGGGTGGAACGCGCCGGCGCCTCGCGGGCGGTGGGCGGCGTGGAGGATGCCGCCAAGTTCGCCTCCGGGCCCGGGGACTACGCGGTCGTGTACGTCCCGGGGGTCCGGGCGGGTTCCGAACCGGTCGCCGCACCCGAGCTTCCCCACCGCACGTGCCTGGACTACCGGGACGCGTACGCGAGCTCGGACGAACTGGAACCGGACTCGCCCACGGGCGGGGACGCTACCCTGCTGCTGTACTTCACGTCCGGGACCACGTCCACGCCGAAACTCGTGGGGCACACCCACACGTCCTACCCCGTGGGCCACCTCTCCACGATGTACTGGATCGGTCTGGAACCCGGTGACATCGTCTCGGTGGACGAAAACGGGGTGTTCAGCTACATGGGCCGCTCCGACGACGTGTTCAAGTCCAACGACTACAAGATCTCCCCGTTCGAGCTCGAGTCCGTGCTCGTGGAACACCCCGCGGTGCTGGAAGCGGCCATCGTCCCCACCCCGGACGAGCTGCTCCTCGCGGTCCCCAAGGCCTGCGTCACGCTCGCGCCCGGCCGCATGGCCGACGCCGCGACCGCCACGGAGATCCTGGCCTACTGCCGCACCAAGGTGGCACCCTACAAGCGGATCCGTCGGATCGAGTTCCTCGAACTGCCTAAGACCATCTCGGGCAAGATCCGTCGCGTGGAACTGCGCTCGGTGGAGACGCGGCGCTCCAAATCCGGCCGAGCGCCGGAGGGGTACGGGACGGAGTACCGCGAGGAGGATCTGTCCCTGGACCAGTAATGGCCGCCCGGTGACGGCCCTCCCGTGACGGTCGCCCGGTGACGGACGTTCGATGACAGGCCCTTGGTACCCTGACCGGGCCGCGGGAGGGCACCGACGGCATCCGATGAGGAAGGCGGGTTCCCTATGTCGACCACTCCCGGGCTCCCCAGGGACCCCATTGCCGAGGCCCAACGCAACTGGATGCGGCACGGGTGGGAGGACACCGCCGCGCCCATGGCGGCGGTCACGGCCATCATGCGCGTGCAACAGATCCTGCTGTCCCGGGCCGAGGCCGTCCTCAAACCGTTCGGGCTCACATTCGCGCGCTACGAGCTGATCGCGCTGCTGAGTTTCTCGCGCGAGCACCAGATGCTCATGAAGAAGGCCAGTGCCCTGTTGCAGGTCCACCCGACCTCCGTGACCAACGCGGTGGACCGCCTCGAGGACGCGGGCCTGGTGCGCCGCGAACCGCTGCCCAGTGACCGGCGGGCCATCACCATCGTGCTCACGGATCGGGGGACGGCCGTAGCCGCCGAAGCCACCGAGGCGCTCAACCGTGACCTGTTCCGCGACACGGGGTTCGCGCCGGACGAGGTGGACTCGCTCATCACGATCCTGCGGCGCTTCCGCGCACACGCCGGGGACTTCGCGATCGAGGGCTGACGCCCCTGCGACGCCAGGCCCCGCCATTTAAGCCCCGCCGCGCACGCTCCCCGCTCAATCCTTGCTGGTCAGGCCATGCCACTCAGGCCCCGCGCTCGCTCTCGGCGCGGATGGTCTCGATGATCCCCGAGAAGTCCCGGTGGGCGCCGTCGCCGGCCGCGAACTCGCGGTACAGCTGCGCGGCGAGCGGGCCCATGTGGGCCGCGACCCCGGTATCGGTCAGTGCGGAGACGGCCAGGTTCAGGTCCTTGGCCATCAGGGCTCCGGCGAAGCCCGGCCGGAAATCGCGGTTGGCGGGACTCGCGGGAACGGGCCCGGGCACCGGGCAGTTCGTGGTCAGGGACCAGCACTGTCCCGAGGCCTGCGAGACGACGTCGTACATCGCGTCGTGCGTGAGCCCCAGTTTCTCGGCGAGCACGAACGCCTCGCTCACCGCGATCATGGACACGCCCAGGATCATGTTGTTGCAGATCTTCGCGGCCTGCCCCATGCCGTTGCCCCCGCAGTGCACGATCCGCCCGCCCATGATCTCGAGCAGCGGGAGCACCTCCCGGTATACGTCCTTCGGGGCGCCCACCATGAACGCGAGCGTTCCCGCCTCCGCCCCGACGACGCCGCCCGAGACCGGTGCGTCCGCCGCCCGGTGGCCCGCCGCCACGGCGAGTTCGGCGACGTCCTGCGCGTCGGAGATGTCGATTGTGGAGCAGTCGAGGAACGTGGTCCCGGCGGGTGCCGCCGCGAGCAGACCGGGCGCGGCGTCGTCGCCCGTGTAGGCCTGCCGGACGTGCCGACCCGAGGGGAACATGGTGATGACGACCTGCGCCTCACGGACCGCGGCCGCGGGCGAGTCCACCACCGTGACCCCGGCCGCGCGGGCGGCGTCCATCGCGGCGGGGACCACGTCGAACCCCAGGACCGGGACGCCCGCAGCCACCAAGTTGGCGGCCATGGGCCCGCCCATATGGCCCAGGCCCAGGAAGGCCACCCGGAGATCTGTTGTGCCGGAGGTGTTCATGGTGCTTCCTGACGGTTCGGAACCCGGGGGTTCGGGACGTTCGGTTCGGGCGTTCGGCTCGGGTCGCGAAGTGCGGGTCGCGAGGCGCGGGACCTATGGGGCGGGAACCACGGGCCGGGCCCCGTGGAAGGGAACCCGCGGGCGTCCGCGGGCCCGCTCAGCTGCCGGCGGGCATCACGAAGCTCGAGCCCTCCTTGGCCCCGGAGGGCCAGCGCGTGGTCACGGTCTTGGTCTTCGTGTAGAACTTCAACCCGTCCGTGCCGTGCTGGTTGAGGTCGCCGAAACCGGAGGCCTTCCACCCGCCGAAGGTGCAGTACGCGATGGGCACGGGGATCGGGACGTTCACGCCCACCATCCCCACGTCCACCCGGGACGTGAAGTCGCGCGCGGTGTCCCCGTCGCGCGTGAAGATGGCCACGCCGTTGCCGTACTCGTGCTCGGAGGGTAGGCGCAGGGCCTCCTCGTAGTCCTCGGCACGCACAACACACAGCACGGGGCCGAAGATCTCGTCTTTGTAGATCTGCATGTCCGGTGTGACGTGGTCGAACAGGGTGGCCCCGACCCAGAAGCCGTCGGGGTGACCCGCGACCTCCGCGCCGCGCCCGTCTACGAGCAGCGTGGCGCCCTCCTGCTCACCGATGCCGATGTAGCGCTCGATGCGTTCCTTGGCGTCCGGGCCCACGACCGGGCCGAAGTCCGAAGCCGGGTCGAGGGACGGGCCCAGGGTGAGTTGGTCAATGCGCTCGCGCAGCAGGTCGACCAACAGGTCTGCGGTGGCCTCCCCCACGGGCACCGCCACGGACACCGCCATACAGCGCTCCCCCGCGGAGCCGTAGGCGGCGCCCATGAGGGCGTCCGCGGCCTGCTCGAGGTCCGCGTCCGGCATGATGACCATGTGGTTCTTGGCGCCCCCAAAGCACTGGGCGCGCTTGTTGTGCTGCGCGGCGGCCACGTAGATGGACTGGGCGATCGGACTCGAACCCACGAATCCCACGGCCTTGACGCGCGGGTCCTCGATCAGCGCGTCCACGGCGGTCTTGTCCCCGTGGACCACGTTCAGCACGCCCTCGGGCATCCCGGCCTCGACGGCGAGTTCCGCGAGCCGCACGGGCACGGACGGGTCGCGTTCCGAGGGCTTGAGCACGAACGTGTTGCCCGCTGCGAGCGCGATGCCGGTCTTCCACAGCGGGATCATGGCCGGGAAGTTGAACGGGGTGATCCCCGCGACCACGCCGAGGGGCTGGCGGACCGAGTGGACGTCGATCCCCGTGCCGGCGTTCGCGGAGAACTCCCCCTTGAGCAGGTGGGGTGCCCCGGCGGCGAATTCCACGACCTCGACGCCGCGCTGAATGTCCCCGCGCGCGTCCTCCAGCGTCTTGCCGTGTTCGTTGGACAGCAGCTCGGCCAACTCGTCCGCGTTCTCGTTAATCCGGTCCACCCATTTGAGCAAGAGCCGCCCCCGGCGTTGGGGGTTGAGCGCGGACCATACGGGGAACGCCTCCTGGGCCGAGGTGACGGCGCGCTCGACCTCGTCCGCGGTGGCCAGGGGCACCTGCGCCGCGACCGTGCCCCGCACGGGGTTGTAGACGTCCCCGAATCGCCCGGACTCCCCCGGGACGCGTGTGCCTGCGATGAAATGTGGGATCTGGGTCATGGTCGTCTCTTTGCGGCGCTCCATTGTGACGTGCGTCTCACGAAAAATCTAACGACAAACCATTACACGTGCAATCAATCGTGGGGCGACGGATTCCCGACCACACCACGCAGAATCGCGCCTCAGGAACTGCGGTGTGAACCCCACGGGAGTGTGACAACCACGAGGCCCACGAGGGTGGCCAGCGTGCCCGCGACCGTGACGGGGGTGACCATGGTGGCCGCGGTGGGCACGGCGACGTCGAGCACGAGCGCCCCCAGCAGCATGCCCGTCACGAGCCCCAGGCTGGTCTGCAACACACCCACGTGCCGGGCCAGCACCGCCCCGGCGGCCACGAACACGATGCCCAGGATCCCGCCCGTATAGAGCCACCACTCGTGGGGCCACTGCACGGGGCCGGGGCGCGTGAGCCAGCGGGCCACACCGGCCACGACCACGAGTGCCACGGTCCCGGCCGCGAAGTTCGTGAGCGTGGATGTGAGGGGCGTCCCGGTGGCCGCGGCAATGTGAGCGTTCCACGCCGTCTGCACCGTGTTGAGCACACCCGCCAGAACCGGCAACGCCACCGCGCCCACGAGCGCCGGGGTGGACATGTGCAGGGGACCCGCCGAGAACCGCGGCACCATGGCCACGGCCACGGCGGCCAGGATCAGGACGGTACCGAGCACCCTGTAGCGGCTCAGCGGTTGCATCCCGCCGGGGCCGATCCCCCACCGGTCCACGAGCATCCCGCCCAGGGACTGGCCCACCACGAGACCCAGGATGAACACGGACACGCCCAGCAGCGCCGTCGTGAGCGTCTGCGCGATCACGAGGTACGCGCCGAAGACCCCGGCCAGGAAGTACCACCAGCGGATCCGCCGCGTACGCAGCACGCCCGGCAACCGCGCCGCGCCGCGCCGGCCCGCAGGCAGTAGGACGGAGCCCACGAGCAACACTGCGCACCCGATCCCGAAGCTCACGAGCGCGGCGAGGTACGGGTCCCCCATGGCGCGGCCCAGCGCGCCGTTGAACCGCGACTGGACGGCCAGGCACGAGCCCGCCAGGATACTCAGCACGACCCCCGTGAGAAGGACGAGCGGGCTCCGGGCGTGCGCGTGTGGAGTGGGGGCGGGACGGCGGACGGGGGT
>NZ_LZMM01000052.1:0-6388 GCF_001665945.1 Kocuria sp. ICS0012
CACGGGGTAAACGGGCATGACAACCCGGCCTGGATGCGGGCGCACCGCACGGGCGCATCCGGGCCCGCTTGGGGTTCGGTAACTGGGACGTCCGGAACGCCGACCCCGAGCTCGTCGAGCAGTTGCTCGCCGACCACATCGCCGACGACTGACCGGCCCCGAACGCGCCACTGCGCCCTCTCCTGCGGGAGAGGGCGTCGTGGCGGAAGCACCGTGTGCCGATCGCTGTGGTGCCGTGGGTCAGCCGGGGAGGCGTCGGCCGGTGGCGGCTTCGAAGAGGTGGACGTGCTCCAGGGTGGGGGCGACCCAGATCGTGGAGCCGGCTTTCGGTGGGTTTCGACCCTCGACGCGGACGATGAACTCGTGGGAGTCGGGGTCCTCCTCGGCCCCGGTGGTGTTGTCCACCGGGACCACGGTGTTGGCGGCCGTGACCGGGGCGAGGTGGCCGTAGACGAACGCGTCCGCCCCGAGCTCCTCCACGACGTCGGCCACAATCGGCAGCCCGGTGCCCTCCTCGGACGGGTGCAGGTCCTCGGGGCGGATGCCGATGGTGACCTTGTTCCCGGTCAACACCTGCTGCTGGTCCCGGGTAAGCGGGATCCGCACCGTGCCGAGCTGGACGGTGTCCCCGGACACGGGGGCGCGGAAGAGGTTCATCGCCGGGGAGCCGATGAAGCCGGCGACGAACTCGGTGGCCGGGCGGTCGTAGAGGGCCCGGGGGGTGTCGACCTGCATCAGGTGCCCGTCCTTGAGCACCGCCACCCGGTCGCCCATGGTCATCGCCTCGACCTGGTCGTGGGTGACATAGACGGTGGTGACCCCCAGCCGGCGGGTCAGCGAGGCGATCTGGGTGCGGGTTTGGACTCTGAGCTTGGCGTCCAGGTTCGACAGCGGCTCGTCCATCAGGAACACCTGCGGGGAGCGCACGATCGCCCGGCCCATGGCCACGCGCTGGCGCTGCCCGCCGGACAGCGCCTTGGGCTTGCGGTCCAGGTAGTCGGTGAGGTCCAGGATCTTGGCGGCCTCCTCGACCCGGTGCCGCCGCTCCTCGGTGGAGATCTTGGCGATCTTCAGGGCGAAGCCCATGTTCTCGGCGACCGTCATGTGCGGGTAGAGGGCGTAGTTCTGGAAGACCATCGCGATGTCGCGGTCGCGGGAGGGCACGTCGGTGACGTCGCGGTCCCCGATGTGGATGGTCCCGTCGGTGACCTCCTCGAGTCCGGCGAGCATCCGCAGGGTGGTGGACTTCCCGCACCCGGAGGGCCCGACCAGGACGAGGAACTCCCCGTCGGCGATCTCCAGGTCCAGGCCGGTGACCGAGGGCCGCTCGGCCCCGGGGTACTGACAGGTGACATTGGCGTAGCGCACAGCAGACATGGGTCAAAGCCTCTTTCCCGGCAGGCACGTGCCGGACGATCCGAAGGAAAGGATGGAGAAGATCACCGAAGTGGTGCGGAATGCCTCGCGCCGGAGCGCGAACAATCCTCATCGATCGGCAGTAGGCCCAGGACCACACGTTCTCGAGGACGACGATCGACGCCTCGTATCACTGTGAGCCTTGACACACTGAAGCGAGTGTATCTAATCTCCTAACACGTGTCAGGCCCCTGACACGTGTTAGTTCAGCAGAGTGAGGACACGCGGATGACTGCAGCGAGCAGCATGACTCGTCGCGCGCTACTGGGGGTCGGCGGCATCGCCCTAACCGGAGCTACGGTGGGGGCGTGGCCGCGACTGACCGGCTCCGACATCCCCGGTCGTGGGGAGGACGTCTTGACGGTCGCGATCCAGGGCACGTCCCAGGACGCCGCGAACCGTCAGCAGATCGTGGACGAGTTCCAGGCCGAGCACCCGGACATCCCGGTGCGGGTCCAGGCGATCCAGAGTGCCGACTGGGGCGACTTTTTCTCCAAGATCCTCACCATGGTCGCGGCAGGTCAGGCCCCGGACCTTGTCTACGTCGCCACAGAGGGCACCCAGCTGTTCGCCGACCGCCTGGCGGTTCCCCTCGACAGCTTCGTCCAGCGGGACGCCGCCATGATGGGGGAGTACTTCCGCGACGTGCACCCCAGCCTCGTCGAGGCTTTCATGTACAAGGGCAACCTGTACCAGCTACCGCTGGAGTTCAACGCGGCCAACATGTACTTCAACACCGCAGCGCTGCGCCGGGCCGGGGCGGACCGGCCGGCCGACGACTGGACCAAGGACGACTTCGTGGGGCTCATGCGCGCCATGCAGCGCTCCAGCGAGGGTTCTTTCCGCCCCTACTACTGGACGAACCGCCTGTTCGGCGGCGTGGTCCCCTGGCTCTACGCCAACGGCACCAGCTTCCTCACCGAGCAGAAGGCACCGGGTGGTGGATGGCTGTGGAACAGCTTCTACCGGGATCACCCGGCGGGTGCCGACCGCGGCGGCGGCTACCTCTGGACCGGTTCCAACGTGCGGGACGAGCGGGTGACGGAGACCTTCGATTTCTTGCGCACCCTCGTCCAAGAGGGTCTCGGGGTGCGCCCGGAGGAGGGCGGCGGCAACGCCCTGATCGGATTGTTCGCCTCCAGCCGTGTCGGTGCGACCCCCGCCGGCGGCTACTGGGCCTACGGCCTGGGTGAGGCCGGGATGGGACCGGAGGCCTTCGACGTGCAGTTCTTCCCCCGCTGGCGTACGCAACGCCACCAGTTCGGCGGCGCCGGCTACGCGCTGATGAAGACCTCGCAGCGCAAGGACCAGGCCTGGGAGTGGATCAAGTTCACGGCCCGCAAGGAGGTGATGGAACTGGCTACCCCGAACCCGAACACCACCCCGAGCCGGCGGTCGATGGTCACCGCCGACTTCTACCGCACCACGGGCCCGGCGCACTGGCAGGTCTTCTACGACACCCTGGACCGGTTCCCCAGCACCGGGCCCATTCCTGCCCCGCCGCAGCAGGCCGCCGTCGAGTCCGCGCTCATGAAGAACGTGGCGGTCGCCATGGGCGGAGGCACCAGCCAGATGACGTCAGCCCTGGACCGGCTCGACACCGAACTCGCTCTCATCCTCGGGGAGGACGCATGACCACCATCGTTCCGGCACCGGACGTCGTCGGGCAGCCCACGACCGCATCGCCTGCTACCCGGCCACGGGCCCGGTCCCGTGCGGAGAAGTGGATGATCGCCGTCTTCCTGGCGCCCACCGTCATCGGGATGGGCGTCTTCACGGTACTGCCCATCCTGGCTTCCGTCGTGCTGGCCTTCTTCCAGTGGGACATCATCTCCGCGCCCGAGTTCGTAGGGGTGCGCAACTTCGCCGAGCTCGTCACGGACCGGACCGTGCGGGTCTCCTTCCTCAACACGATCGTGTTCGTAGTGGTCGCGGTGGCCCTGCAGCTGTCCCTCGCGATGACCCTCGCGGTGCTGGTGCAGGGAAAGATGCCGACCTGGCTGCGGCTGTTCTTCCGCTCCACGTTCTTCTTCCCGCTGATCCTCTCCGCGGCCAGCGTCTCGATCTTCATGCGCTACATGTTCAACGAGCAGTTCGGCGTCGTGAACTGGCTGCTGACCACCGTGGGGCTGCCCGCCGTGCCGTGGCTGACCACCTCCACCGGGGCTGCGCTGGTGGTGGTGATCGTCTACGTGTGGCAGAACTTCGGGTTCACCTTCCTGATCCTGTTGGGCGGGATCGCCTCCATCCCGAAGGAGCTCTACGAGGCGGCCGACCTCGACGGCGCCTCGGGCTGGTCGAAGTTCCGCAACGTCACCCTGCCCCTGGTCAGCCCCACGCTGCTGGTGGCGTCGGTGACGGCGATCATCACGGCGCTGCAGGTCTTCGACCAGCCCTACGTGCTCACCCGCGGCGGTCCCGGTGACTCCACCCGCTCGGCCGTGATGGTCGTCTATCAGACCGCCTTCCAGCAGCTGGAGTTCGGCAAGGCCTCCGCCATCGGGCTGGTGCTCATGGCGCTGATCATGCTGGTCACCCTCGCCCAGTTCCGCCTCTCCCGGCGCTACGTCCACTACCAGTGAGCTCCTCCCGACCGACAAAGGATCACCTCATGTCTTCACCTGCTCACACGCCGACCCGGCCGGGGGCCTCTCCGGCCCGCCGGCGCCGCCCAGCGCTGCCCGCTCCGGGGCGGGTCGCCGGCTTCCTGTTCCTGCTGGTGGCCGCGGTCGCGGTGCTGGGGCCGGTTTTGTGGACGCTCTCGACGTCCCTGCGTACCCCCAGCGAGGCCTTCGACCTCCCACCGAAGTTCCTCCCCACAGACCCGGACACCACCGCCTACGCCGAAGTCGCCCGTACGATCGACCTGGTGCGCCTGGTGCTCAACAGCGCCCTGGTCACCGGCCTCATCGCCGCCGGCCAGATGCTCACCGCGGCCATGGCCGGCTACGTCTTCGCCCGCATGCGTTTCCGGGGCTCGGGCCTGATGTTCGGCGTGGTCCTGGCCACGATGATGGTTCCGGTGCAGGTGACCATCGTGCCCGTGTTCATGCTGGTCCGTGGCATGGGCCTAGCCGACACCCTCCTGGCCCTGATCATCCCGGCCATCCCCACGGCGTTCGGCACGTTTTTGATGCGCCAGTACTTCATGGGCCTGCCCAACGACTTCGCCGAGGCCGCCGCCCTGGACGGGGCCAGCCCGTGGCGCACGTTCTTCTCCATCTATGCCCCACTGGCCCTGCCGGGCATGGCCATCGTGGGCATCCTGGCCTTCAACTACCACTGGAACGAGTTCTTCCGGCCCCTGATCCTCACCATCTCGGAGCAGAACTTCACCCTGCCCCTGGGCCTGGTATCCCTCCAGGGCAACCTCGGCACGGGCTCCATCTCCGTGGTCCTGGCCGGCGTCGTCATCTCCATGATCCCCGCACTGATCGTCTTCGTCTTCGGGCAGCGCTACCTGCGCGAAGGCCTCACCGCAGGAAGCAGCAAATGACGCTCCCCTCCACCACCTCCTCCCGCACCCTCCCTACGAGCCGGGCCTTCCCCCGAACCCATCCCCGGCCCACCCAGGGCTGGCTCAACGACCCCAACGGGATCTGCCGCCTCGACGGCACCTGGCACGTGTTCTTCCAGTACAACCCCCACTCCTCCCGGCACGATGCCATCCACTGGGGGCACCTGTCCTCCCCAGACCTGGTGCACTGGCAGGAGGAGCCGGTGGCTCTGAGCCCCCAGCGGCACGGCCCCGATGCCTTCGGCTGCTGGTCGGGGGTAGTCACCGTGGACCACGGGCGACCCGTGGCGGTCTACAGCGGCGTCGAGGCCGCCGATAACCGGTCCCGGGTGACCCTGGCCACCGGGACGGATGACCTGCGGTCCTGGCGGCAGGAGGGCGTCACAGCGGCGGAGATGCCCGCCGACCCCGACGTCGTCGCGGTTCGCGACCCCTTCCTCTTTCACTGGGCGGGACGGCGGTACGCGCTCCAGGGCGCCGGGCTCGCGGACGGCCGGGCAGCGATCCTCCTTTACGACGCCGCCGACCTCGAGCGCTGGTCCTACCTGGGCGTGTGGCTGACCTCCGACCACCCCGTGCTGAGCGCGGACCTCGGGGCCTCGATCTGGGAGTGCCCCCAGCTCGTCGAGCTCACCGAGGGGGAGCGGTCCCGCTGGGTGCTGATCGTCTCCCGGTGGATGCGTCAGGAGGACGGCTCGGGCCGGCTGCAGGACGTCCGCTACGTCGTCGGGCGCATGACCGGCACGTCCGACGACGACGGGGGCGGGGCCCGGGCGGACGTCCCCCGTTTCTCCCCCGAGGCCTGTGGCGCCGTGGACACGGGGCCGGCCTTCTACGCCCCCCAGGTGCTTGCGCTGGAGGACCGGGCCCTGTTGTGGGGCTGGTCCTGGGAGACGCGGCCGGTAGAGCTCAGCGACGAGGAGGGGTGGGCCGGTCTTCTCACCTGGCCACGCGAGCTCCGCCTGGACGGCGACGTCCTCGCGTCGATGCCCGCCACCGAGTGCGCCGGACACCGGGGGCGGCCCCTGGATCTGCCGTCCTCGGCGGCAGTGGTGGAGCTGCCGGACGCGGTCGAACTCCGCGCCACGGGCGGGGACGCCGCCATGCGCCTGCTGCTGTGCGGGCCCGCCGGTGAGCGCGAGGTGTGGTCGGGACGCGCGGCGACGGTCGTGGTCGACGGCTCCCTGGTGGAGGTCTACGCGCCGGACAGGCCCTCCCACACGCTGCGGGCCTATCCGCAGGACGGCGAGACCTGGTGCGCGGCGGTCGATCCGGGCACGGTCACCGGGTGGGCGCTGGGCCCGTCGACGCCCTGACGATCAGCGGGCAGTCGACGCGCTCCACCGCAGGTGGGATCTGCAGGCCGTGGGGGGGGGGGCGGGGGCGCGGCCCCGCCCCCGCCCCCGCGCGCGGGGGGGGGGGGCGCCGGGGGGGCGGGCGGGGCGGGGCGGGGGG
>NZ_LZMM01000053.1:0-19530 GCF_001665945.1 Kocuria sp. ICS0012
CCCCCCCGCCGCCCCCCCCCCCCCCCCCCCCCCCCCCCCCCCCCCCGGGGGGGTCGCCGTCGTCACCCCGGGCCCCCCCCCCCCCCCCCCCCCCCGGGTGGGGGGGCCCGGGCGCTCGCTCGATCGCGCCGGTCGGCGCGGGTGGTGTGAGGGGTCAGTGCCCGCCGTGCGCCTCGCCCGCCGGGGCCGGGGTGTTGGAGGGGTTGGCCGGGGTGGACGGTGCGCCGCCGGGCACGAAGGATGCGTAGCGCGGGTAGGTGTGGTCCAGGACGGGGACCTGGGTGGTCTGGTCCTGGTCGTCCGCGGTGAACGTGGTGTCCACCATCAGGCCGGGGTTCGCGCCGGCGCGGTCCAACAGCACGGGCCGGGACTTCTCGAGCACGACCTCCTGGTTGGCGGGGACCTCCACGCTCGCGCGGGCGCCATTGGCGTCCATGGTGACGGTCTCGGTCTGGTCGCCGGTGTTGATCAGGGTGCCCAGCACGCGGCCCTCGGAGTTCTCGTCCTCGGCGACGACCAGGATGTTGCGCAGCTGGACGTCACCCAGGTCCATCTGGATCCCGTCCGTCGGGGCGTAGCTGTCCATGGTGGCCTGCGGGCTGATGTACGCGCACCCGCTCACACCGGTCAGGACGGCGAGTGCCGCCGCACCCATTCCGAGGTGCTGCAACTTCTTGTGGGCGGCGTTCTTCACGGCACGAACTCCTCGGGCTCTCTGACAGCGGGTGCAAAATCTGCAGTCAGTCTATCGGTTTGGCCACGGATCGTCTGCATCCGCGCCCCGTTCGTGGCGCGCCCGTGGGCCCGTGGTACGCGCGCTTATGGAGTGACGACGACGCCGCACGGCCGGGTCACGCACACCCGCCCGGGCGCTTCCCGGGTGGCCTCCATAAGGCCCCGTGATGCGGTTCGTGGAGCGGCCACGGACGGGGCTCGCGGAAAGGTGGGCAATCATACACCGTGGTAGACTTGGCGGGCTGAAAGGGGTTTGTGCATGGTTTTTGAGGTTGGCGAAACGGTTGTCTATCCGCACCACGGTGCCGCAACTATCGAGGAGATCAAGACTCGAACCATCAAGGGTGAGGAGAAGATGTATCTCCGGTTGAAGGTCACCCAGGGCGATCTCATGATCGAGGTCCCGGCGGAGAACGTCGATCTCGTGGGTGTGCGGGACGTCGTGGACGAGGAAGGCCTCAAGGAGGTCATCGCGGTCCTGCAGGCCAAGGACGCCGAGGAAGCCTCCAACTGGTCGCGCCGCTACAAGGCCAACCTCGAGAAGCTCGCCTCCGGCGACGTCCTCAAGGTCGCCGAGGTCGTGCGTGATCTGTGGCGCCGCGATCGCGGCAAGGGCCTCTCCGCCGGCGAGAAGCGCATGCTGACCAAGGCCCGCCAGATCCTCACCTCCGAGCTGGCACTGGCCAAGAAGATCGACGAGGAAGAAGCGGAGAAGCGCCTGGACGACATCCTGTCCGCGGCCTGATTCCCGTAGCACGTCTTCGTGTCCCAGATTTCCGACCTCGCGAGCCCGTCCGCCATGGACGGGCTCGCCGTCATTGTCGTGGCCGCCGGTTCCGGCACGCGGCTCGGGTACGGGATGCCCAAGGCGCTCGTCCCCGTGGCCGGTCGACCGATCCTGGAGCACGCGCTTGCCACGGTGTGCGGGACCCTGCCCGGTGCCGCGGTGATCGTGACCGTGCCCGCCGGAGACACGGACCTCACGGCCGTCGCGCGCGCCGCGGGGGCCGCGGCCGTGACCGGGGGTGCCACACGCGCCCAGTCGGTCGCGGCAGCACTGACCGCCCTGCCCGCGGGTGTCACCCACGTCCTGGTGCACGACGCCGCTCGCTGTCTCACTCCGCCCGCCGTCCTCGAGCGGGTGGTCACCGCCCTGCATACGGGTGCACAGGCCGCGGTTCCCGTGACCCCGGTGACCGACACCGTGCGCGGGGTGGACACCCACGGGCGCAGTACCGGGACGGTGGACCGGGCGGGGCTGCGCAGCGTCCAGACACCCCAGGGTTTCGACCGTGCACTGCTCGAACGGGTGAACCGCGCGGCCGGTCTGCTCCCGGACGGCCCACTGGACGCCACGGGGGAGGACCCCCAGCTCGGGCACAGTGTTCGAACGGCAGAGGCGGCCACCACGGTGACGAGTTCCGCAGGGGATCCCGAAGGCATCACGGACGATGCGAGTCTTGTGGAACTGTTCGCCCCCGAACACCCCGTGGAATTCGTGGCCGGGGACGAGGAGTCCTTCAAGATCACCCGTCCCCTGGACCTGGTACTCGCCCACGCGATCGTGCGTGAGCGGGACTCGGCCTGTCCGGCACAATGGCCGCATGACTGACGCAACCCCAGGCCCCGCCGATCCATCGACCCCGGAACCCCGGCCGTACCCCGTTCCGCTCGTGGGGATCGGGGTGGACGTGCACGCGTTCGGCCCGGAGGGCACCCCGCTGTGGATCGCCGGACTCATGTGGCCCGGCGAGCGGGGACTGAGCGGGCACTCGGACGGGGACGTCGTGGCACACGCCGCGGCGGACGCGCTGTTCTCCGCGGCCGGCGTGGGGGACCTGGGAGCGCACTTCGGAACGGACCGCCCGGAGTTCGCCGGGGCCTCGGGGTGTCGGATCCTCTCGGAGGCAGTGCGGATCGTGACCGAGGCCGGCTTCCGGGTGGGCAATGTCTCCGTCCAGCTCGTGGGCGACCGACCCAAGTTCTCCCCGCGGCGGGACGAGGCCGCCGCGGTGCTCACGGAAGCGGCTGGCGCGCCGGTGCACCTGAGCGCGACCACCACGGACGCCCTGGGGCTCACGGGCCGGGGCGAGGGTCTCGCGGCGATCGCCACCGCGATCGTGTTCCCGCACGGCTGAGCCCAAACGGGCGGCGACCGAGCCCGCCAGCCGCAACCCAGCAGACCGGTCGAGTCCACCGGGGGAGCCCGCCAGTAGTGCCGGCCGACCGAACCCGCCCGCCGCGAGCGTGCGGCGCCACCCCGTTAGACTGGCAGGGTGACTTTGCGCTTCTACGACACCGCTTCCGCGACCGTCAAGGACTTCGTCCCCGTGCGACCCGGCGAGGCGGGCCTCTACTACTGCGGTGCCACGGTGCAGGGCGCACCGCACATCGGCCACGTGCGTTCCGCGCTCGTGTTCGACATCCTGGCCCGCTGGCTGCGCTTCCGTGGCTACGAGGTCACCACGGTGCGCAACGTGACGGACATCGACGACAAGATCCTGGCCAACGCGCACGCCTCGTTCGAGAACGACTACCAGGGTGACCACCCGCGCGAACCATGGTGGGCGCTGGCCTACCGGTTCGAGGGTGTGTTCGGGCGGGCCTACGCCGCGCTCGGTATCGAGGCCCCCACGTACGAACCCCGGGCCACGGGCCACGTCCCGGAGATGCACTCGCTGATCCAGGAGCTGATCGACGCCGGGCACGCGTACCCCGCACTCGACGATTCCGGCGACGTCTACTTCGACGTCCGTTCGTGGCCCCGCTACGGCGAACTCACCCGGCAACGCGTGGAGGACATGCAGGACGCCCCGGACGCCGATCCCCGCGGCAAGCGCGATCCCCGCGACTTCGCGCTGTGGAAGGGACACAAGGAGGGCGAGCCCGCCACGGCATCGTGGGATTCCCCGTGGGGCCGCGGCCGCCCCGGCTGGCACCTGGAGTGCTCGGCCATGGCCCACAAATACCTGGGCGCGCACTTCGACATCCACGGCGGCGGCCTAGACCTGCGTTTCCCGCACCACGAGAACGAGCTCGCCCAGTCCACCGCGGCGGGCCGCCCGTTCGCCAACTTCTGGCTGCACAACGGGCTCGTGACGTACGAGGGCGAGAAGATGTCCAAGTCAATCGGCAACACGGTCTCCCCGGCGAGCATGCTCGCGGAAGCACGGCCGCTCGCCGTGCGCTACTACCTGGGCCAGGCCCACTACCGTTCCGTGCTGGACTACCGGCCCACGTCCCTGCGGGAGGCCACCGCCGCCGTCGAGCGCGTGGAAGCCGTCCTCGCGGCCGCGCAGCATTCCGGACTCAGCGTGTCCTGGGAGCACACGGATGTGCCTGAGGAGTTCGCCGCGGTCATGGACGACGACCTCAACGTGCCCCGCGCGCTCGCGGTGCTGCACGAGACGGTGCGCGCGGCCAACACGGCTCTCTCGGGCCCGGAGGCCGCGACCGCCCAGCCGCTCGTCTCCGCGATCGCGGGCATGTCCGACGTCCTGGGATTGCTCCCCTTGATGAGTCTCGACGGCGCTCGGGACGCCGACGGCGCCGAGCACCGCGCGCTCGACTCCCTCGTCCAGGACCTGCTGGCCCAGCGTGCCGCCGCGCGTGAGGCGAAGGACTGGGCGCTCGCGGACCGGATCCGGGACCAGCTGGCCGCTGCCGGCGTCGTCGTGAAGGACGGCGCCCGGGGGTCCGAGTGGTCCGTGGGGGGATGAGCCTGGCCTAAACTGGAGCCAGATCGCCGACCACCCCGGGGCGGCCCGCGGGCCGTGACCCGTGACAGACACGGAGTACTGACCATGGCCCAGAAGAACCGACCCGGAGCCACGCGCAAGAAGAAGGGTCCGGTCGTGGGTAGCGGCGGCCAGCGCCGCAAGGGCCTGGAGGGCCGCGGCCCCACGCCCAAGGCCGAGGACCGCGTCTACCACAAGGCGTACAAGGCCAAGCAGGCGGTCGCGCGCAAGCAGCAGAACCTGCACCGGCGTCCGTCCCGCACGGGGGCCGGGCCCATCAAGGAGGACCTCGTCACGGGGCGCAACGCCGTGCTGGAGGCCCTGCGCGCCGGGGTGCCCGCCAAGACGTTGTTCGTGGCCACCAAGATCGAGATGGACGACCGCGTCAAGGACATCCTGCAGTTGTGCGCCGAGGCCCAGGTGCCTACGCTCGAGGCCTCGCGCGGCGAGCTGGACCGGCTCTCAGCGGACGCGATCCATCAGGGTGTGGTGCTGCAGGTCCCGCCGTACGACTACCAGGACGCGGACGAGCTCGCGGCCTCCCTCATGGCCGACCGGGGCGAGGATTCCCGCCCGCCCCTGCTCATCGCGGCGGACGGGATCACCGATCCCCGCAACCTGGGTGCGATCATCCGCAGCGTCTCCGCGTTCGCCGGGGACGGGGTCATCCTGCCCGAGCGCCGCTCCGCCGGGGTCACGGCCACGGCGTGGAAGACGAGTTCGGGTGCTGCGGCGCGCGTCCCCGTGGCCAAGGCCACGAACCTCACGCGCACGCTCGAGAACTGCAAGAAGCAGGGCTACTTCGTGGTCGGCCTCGACGGCGGCGGGGACGTGGACCTGCCGCAGCTCGAGTTGGCCACCGAGCCCCTCGTGGTGGTCGTGGGTTCCGAGGGCAAGGGCCTGTCCCGCCTGGTGACGGAGCACTGCGACGCGATCGTGTCGATCCCCATCGAATCCGCGATGGAGTCCCTTAACGCGTCCATGGCGGTGGGGATCACGCTGTACGAGATCGCGCGCCGGCGTGCAAGCGCGTAGTTATCCGCTGGGCGTCCACCCCTCCCCGTCCGGGGACGGGACCGCCAACGTCGCGGTGTACGCCCCAGGCCTGACCGAGGTGGACCTCATGTTCCGGCGCCCCGGTGAATCGTGGCAGCGGTTGCGGCTCGCGGGGGAGAACCACGGGATCCATTACGCGACCGTCTCGCGCCCACGCCATGTGCCGGAGGTGGAACTCACCCCGGACGAGCTCGCACGGGACGTGTGTCCCGCGATGCCCGAGGGAACCGAGTACGGATTCGTGAGTGCCCGGCCCGAGGGCAGTCCCGTGCCGGATCCGGCGTACGAACCGGTCCTGCTGGACCCCTACGGGCGGGGACTGACGCGTGTGGCGCCACCGAGCGGCGTCGTCAATCCCGGCGCGGACGCCTACGGCGGGGAGTACGTTTCCGTGGTGGTCGCCCAGGACCACGAGTGGCGCGACCACGACCGTCCCCGGCCGGCGTGGCGCGAGACCGTGATCTACGAGGCCCATGTGAAGGGCCTCACCATGCTGCACCCGGGGATCCCTCACGAGCTGCGCGGCACCTACGCGGGACTCGCGCACCCCGTGATGCTCGAGTACCTGCGCAGCCTGGGGATCACCGCGGTGGAGCTGTTGCCCGTGCACGCCCACCTGGACGAGGCCCACCTGACCGCGAACGGGCTCACCAACTACTGGGGGTACAACACCCTCGCGTTCTTTGCACCCCATGCGGGGTACGCGACCAAGGCCGCCCAGGAGGCCGGGCCCACCGCGGTGCTCAACGAGTTCAAGGCCGCCGTGGACGCCTTGCACGGCGCGGGGCTGCAGGTGTTCCTGGACGTCGTGTACAACCACACCGCAGAAGGCGGACCCACACAGCGCCCGTACTGCTGGCGCGGGCTCGGGGACCGGGAGTACTACCGCCACGACGAGCACGGCAACTACGTGGACGTGACCGGGTGCGGCAATTCCATGGATTTCGGCAACCCCCAGGTCGTGCGCATGGCTCTGGACTCCCTGCGCTACTGGGTCACGCAGTGCCACGTGGACGGCTTCCGCTTCGACCTGGCCCCCGAACTGGGCCGCGACGAGCACCACCACTTCACGCGCAACCACCCGTTCTTCGTGGCGATCGCCGCGGATCCGGTGCTGCAGGGCGTGCGGATGATCTCCGAACCGTGGGACGTGGGCGCCGGTGGCTGGCAGACCGGGCGCTTCCCCACCGGCTGGGCGGACTGGAACGACCACTACCGGGACACCGTGCGGGACTTCTGGCTCTCGGGTCAGCGCACCATGCGTCGCGGGGGCGGTGGGGGCACCGCCGGTCGGCTCGCCGGGGCGATCTCCGGGTCCGCGGACCTGTTCGCCCCGCACGGGCGCACCACGCTGGCCTCGGTCAACTTCATCACCGCGCACGACGGGTTCACGCTCTACGACCTCACGGCGTACGACGCCAAGCACAACGAGGCCAACCGCGAGAACAACGCGGACGGCACCAACGACAACCACTCGTGGAACCACGACCACGAGGGCTTCTCCCCGGACGTGCGCGTGCGGGCCGCCCGCGCGGCCACCGCGCGCAACATGATGGCCACCCTGTTGTTCTCGCAGGGCATCCCCATGATCACCGCGGGGGACGAGCTGTTGCGCTCCCAGGAGGGCAACAACAACGCGTACTGCCAGGACAACCGGCTCTCGTGGGTGGACTGGCGACTCACACCCCTGGATCGGTCCATGCTACGCACGACCCAGCGGCTCATCCGGATCCGCCGGGCCTTCCTGGCGAGCCAACCCCGGGACTTCCCCACGCGCCCCCGGGACGTGGTGCTCAAGTGGTACGCGAGTTCCGGGGAGCCCATGAGCGACGATCTGTGGCAGACGGACGGGGTCCGTGCGCTGCAGATCGTGATCGGCGCGCGCGGGGGTGACCTCGCGGGACTGTTCGTGCTCAACGGCACCGCATCGCCCGTGGCCGCGGTGTTGCCGCGCTTCGAGAACCTGGCCGGCTCGGACGTGGAGGGGGCCTCGTACCGGCTCGTGCTCGCCACGGACCCTCAGCTCGACGAACTGACCGGCAACCGATGGCGTGCCGGGGAGGAGCTCACGGTCCCGGCACAGAGCATCGCGATGTTCGCGATCGCGTGAACCGGGCGGGCCGGACGTCAGTCCCCAGCGTTGCGCACGAGAGCGAGTTCGGCCGGTGAGGCCAACTCGTCGTGGCGCGGCAACACCCTCACGGTGTACCCGAACGGGCCGGAGCGGTCGATCGTGATGGGCCCGGAGAACGTCATGCGTCCCCCACCCAGCTCGATCACGTCCTCGAGCGTGGCGTAGGACCGTTCGTGGATGTGATCGGTTTCCGAGACGCGCCCGTAGCTGACCTGCACGGTCACGTCCTCGGGGGTTAGCTCGCCCAGATCTACGTACGCGTTGACCGTGAGCTCGTCACCGATCTGCGGTTCCTGGCGCACACCGTGTGCGTCCACGTGCTCGATCCGCAGCTGCGGCCACGCGGTACGCACGCGCTCGACCCAGTGGGCCGTGCCGCGGGCCAGGGCGCCGTCGTCCGTGGTCACGCGCCGGCCGGCGACGCACGCGGGGACGTACAGCTCGTTGACGTAGTCGGTGAGCATCCGCCGGGCGGAGACCTTGGGCCCGAGGGTCGCGAGTGTGTGGCGCACCATGGCGAGCCACTGGTGCGGCACGGTGCTCGCTCGCGACGGCGCGGTGTCGGGTCCGGCCGCGGTCGTGGCGTCCTCGGAACCGTCACCGTAGAACCGCGGTGCCACGTGGCTCTCGATGAGTTCGTACAGCGCGGCGGCCTCGATGTCATCGCGCTCGTCCGTGCCGGCCTTGTTGTCCGCGGTGGGGATGGCCCAGCCGTTCTGCCCGTCGTACATCTCGTCCCACCACCCGTCCAGGACGGAGAGGTTGAGCCCGCCGTTGATCGCGGCCTTCATCCCGGAGGTCCCGCACGCCTCGAGCGGACGCAGCGGGTTGTTGAGCCACACGTCGCACCCCGGGAACAGGACACGCGCCATGGCGATGTCGTAGTTGGGCAGGAACACGATCCGGTGACGCACCTGCGGATCGTCCGTGAACCGTACGAGGTCCTGGATCATCCGCTTGCCCATCTCGTCCGCGGGGTGGGACTTGCCCGCGACCACCAACTGCACGGGGCGGCGGGGGTCCAATAGGATCCGCTTGAGCCGTTCCGGGTTGCGCAGCATGAGCGTGAGCCGCTTGTACGTGGGGACGCGGCGTGCGAAACCGATGGTCAGCACGTCCGGGTCCAACACGGACTCCGTCCAGCCCAGTTCCGCGTCCGCGGCACCGCGGCGCTTCCACGAGGCCCGTAGACGCTCGCGGACGTCGTGCACGAGGCGTTCCCGCAGGGCGCGGCGGGTGGCCCAGAGCTCGGCGTCGGACACGTTGTAGATCCTGCGCCAACGAGCGGCCGGGTTGGTGTCGTTCTCCTCCGGGTCCACGGCCATGCGCCACACGGCGGGGTCGATCCAGGAGGGGACGTGCACGCCGTTGGTCACCGAGGTGATCGGGACCTCCTCGGTGTCGAAGCCCTCCCACAGCCCGTGGAACATGGACCGGGACACGGCACCGTGGAGCTCGGCCACGCCGTTGGCACGCTGGGCGAGCCGCAGCCCCATGACCGCCATGTTGAATTTGCTCGGGTCACCGCCCGGCATGGTCTCCGCACCCAGCTCAAGCACGCGCTCGGAGGGGACATCCGGGGCGAGCCCCGCGGCGAGGACGTGGGCGATCTGATCGCGTTCGAAGCGGTCGATGCCGGCCGGGACCGGGGTGTGGGTCGTGAACACGGTCGCGGCGCGCACCGCGGTGAGTGCTTCCTCCCACATCATGGCCTGGGCGTCGGCCCCGGGGTTCATGAGTTCCTGGATCCGCTCGACGCCCAGGAAACCCGCGTGGCCCTCGTTGCAGTGGTAGACCTCCGGCGTGGGCGCACCCGTGATCCTGCTGTGCGCGCGCAGCGCCCGGATCCCTCCCATGCCCAGCAAGAGTTCCTGGTACAACCGGTGGTCGCTGCCGCCGCCATACAACCGGTCGGTGACGTTGCGTGCGGCGTCGTCGTTCTCGCTGATGTTGGAGTCCAGCAGCAGCAGCGGCACGCGGCCCACGTCCGCCCGCCAAATCTGCGCGGACAGCGTGCGGCCCTCGGGCAGCGGTAGGACCACGCGCGCGGGCGTACCGTCCGCTTCGCGCAGCAAGGTAAGAGGGAGTTCGTCCGGGTCCAGCACCGGGTAGGTCTCCTGCTGCCAGCCGTCCCGGGACAGCGACTGCTTGAAGTACCCGGCCTGGTACAGCAATCCCACGCCCACCACGGGCACGCCCATGTCGGACGCGGTCTTCAAGTGGTCCCCGGCGAGGATCCCGAGTCCGCCCGAGTACTGCGGAAGCGCGGACGTGATGCCGTACTCGGCGCTGAAGTACGCCACGGCCGCCGGGGCGTCCTCGCCCTGCGTGCGCTGGTACCACTGGGGTTCGGTGAGGTAGGTGTCCAGATCGGCGTCGAGGTCGCGGATGCGCGCCACGAGCTCGGGGTCCGCGGCGATCTGCTGGATCTCCTCGCGCGTGAGCGAGCCCAGGAGCTTGACGGGGTCCCCGTGGACCGCGTCCCACGCGTGCGGGTTGAGTTCGGCGAAGAGGTCCTCGGTGGGCTGATGCCACGTCCATCGGAGGTTCTTGGCCAATCGTGAGAGTGCGGCGATCGACTCGGGTAGGACGGTGCGGACGGTGAACCTGTGGATGGCCTTCACGGTCCCGAGCCTAGCGGCTGTGGCCTCGCCGCTCCACGGGGTCCGACGTGTGACGCGAGTGCGTCGCCGTCGCGGTTTGGGGACCACGGCCACGGCCTTATGAATCGGGGCGTTTGTCGCTAACGTTGGTCTCGTGTCGCAGCAGAACTCACAGCCCCAGGGCCGCCGTCCGTCCTCAGATCCCGTGCCGGATCCCCACGCGGGCGATGCCCACCCGGACGTCGGGTCCCGCTTGACCCCGCCGGTCCCGGCCACGGGCGTTCCCGACGTCGCCCCCTCGGTACGCCGAGCGGAGGCCCACGACGATGCCGCTCGCGTCCCGTCCGCGCCGGAGGCAACCGAAGCGGCGTCGTCCGCCGGTGCCGGGCAGCCGGACGCCCACGCATATGCGGAACCGGGTGCGGCCGAGGAGGTCGCCGCGGTCGTAACACCTACCGAGGACACCGAATCCGAGGCGCAGCCCGCATCCGACCAACAGTCCGCACCCGGAGCGCAGCGCGAGCCCGACACTCAGTCCGCACCTGATCCGCACGCCGAAGCCGCGGCGCAGGCCCCGGCCGAGCAGGACACCGATTCCGGGGACGACGAGCATCTGGCGGACTTCCCGTCGGACGATCTCGTGTACGGGCGGATCCCCGTGACGGACGTGAGCCCCGTGATCGAGGGTGGGCGTTTCCCCGCCACGGCCGTTCCCGGTGAGGACATCCGGGTGAGCGCGACCGTGTTCCGCGAGGGTCATGACTCCCTCGGTGTGACCGCGGTGTTGTACGACCCGCAGGGCCGTGAGACCCAGCGCCGACCCATGACGCTCGTGGCCCCCGGGACGGACCGCTACGAGGCGTGGCTGCGTCCCGAGCGCGAGGGCCCCTGGAGTTTCGCGGTGGAGGGCTGGTCGGATCTCTACGACACGTGGCACCACGCCGCGCAGATCAAGTTGGGGGTCGGCCAGGACGTCGAGCTCATGTTCCAGGAAGCGGCCCTGCTCTTCGACGCCGCCTCCAAGGAGTCCGATCGCGCGACCGAGGAGGCCCGGGTCTTCGAGGACGCCGCCGAGGCGATGGCGGACACCGACCGCACGCCGGAACAGCGGTGGGAGATCGCCACGTCCCCGCAGCTCCTGGACTACGTTCGTGAGCGGCCGCTGCGTGATCTGCTCAGCTCGTCCCCGCGCTACCCGCTCGGCGTCGAGCGCGAGGCCGCGGGTCGTGGTGCGTGGTACGAGTTCTTCCCGCGCTCCGAGGGCGCCACGTACGACCCCGAGACGGGCGAGTGGACCTCGGGGACGTTCCGCACGGCCACCGCGGCCCTGGACCGGGCCGCGGCCATGGGCTTCGACGTCGCGTACCTCCCGCCCATCCACCCGATCGGGCGGAACCACCGCAAGGGGCCGAACAACACCCTCACGGCCGGACCCCAGGACCCGGGTTCCCCGTGGGCCATCGGTGGGCCGGAGGGAGGTCACGACACGATCCACCCGGACCTCGGGAGCTTCGAGGACTTCGACGCGTTCGTCGCGCACGCCCATGATCTCGGTCTCGAGGTCGCGCTGGACCTCGCGCTGCAGGCGTCCCCGGATCACCCGTGGGTCGCCGAGCACCCGCAGTGGTTCACGACCCGCGCGGACGGCAGCATCGCCTACGCCGAGAACCCGCCCAAGAAGTACCAGGACATCTACCCCCTGAACTTCGACAACGACCCCGAGGGCCTCGCCGCCGAGGTACTGCGGGTCGTGGAGCTGTGGATCGGTCACGGCGTGAACATCTTCCGCGTGGACAACCCGCACACCAAGCCCCTGTGGTTTTGGGAGTGGCTGATCGCCAGGGTGCGCAAGAACCACCCGGACACGGTGTTCCTCGCCGAGGCGTTCACGCGTCCGGCCATGATGCAGGGGCTGGCCAAGGCCGGGTTCCAGCAGTCCTACTCGTACTTCACGTGGCGCAACACCAAGGAGGAGATCGAGGAGTACCTCCAGGAGATCTCCCACGAGACCTCCGGGTTCTACCGGCCCAACTTCTTCGTGAACACCCCGGACATCCTCACCGAATACCTGCAGTTCGGTGGCCCGGCCGCGTTCAAGGTGCGCGCGGCCCTGGCGGCCACCGCGTCCCCGCTGTGGGGCGTGTACGCCGGCTTCGAGTTGTTCGAGCACGTCGCTCGTCCCGGGGCGGAGGAGTACATGGACAACGAGAAGTTCCAGTTGCGCCCGCGCGACTTCGACGCCGCCGTGGAACGCGGCGAGTCGCTCGCGCCGTACATTACGCGCCTGAACCGGATCCGCAAGGACCATCCCGCACTCGGGGACCTGCAGAACCTCACGCTGCAGAATTCCACGGACGACGCCATCGTGGCCTATAGCAAGACCAAGACCGTGGAACGGGACGGCGAGCAAGTCCGGGACACCGTGATCGTGGTGCTCAACACGGACCCGCACAGCGCGCGGGAGGCCACCGTGTGGCTGGACCTCGACTCCCTGGACCTGCGGGGCCAGGACTTCAACGAGGACGGCTCTTTCTGGGTAGACGACCTGATCTCCGGTGCGAGCTGGAAGTGGGGCACCCACAACTACGTGCGCCTGGATCCGTACGTGGAACCCGCGCACGTGCTCAGCGTCCGCCGCGGGGTCAAGTGAGCGAGCGCCGTCGCGATGCGCCCCGACCGCTGAGCGCGGCGCACCACGGCGGCCGGCACCCCGCACCCGTCATGACCGACACGCACGTTTCTCCGAGAGGGCAGTCCAGCCGACCATGAGCACCACTCCTTTCCAACTCAACGCTCCCGGGCTCGCGCACGACCCGGACTGGTTCCGCAAGGCCGTGTTCTACGAGGTGCTCGTGCGAGCCTTCTCGGACGCCAACGGTGACGGCTCCGGCGACTTCTCGGGTTTGATCGACAAACTCGACTACCTGCAGTGGCTCGGGATCGATTGCTTGTGGCTGCCCCCGTTCTACGAATCCCCGCTGCGGGACGGCGGCTACGACATCTCCGACTACTACTCCGTGCTGGACGAGTTCGGCACCGTGAGCGACTTCAAGCGACTGGTCGCAGAGGCCCACGCGCGGGGTCTGCGGGTCATCACCGACCTGCCGCTGAACCACACCTCGGACCAGCACCCGTGGTTCCAGGCTTCGCGGGAGGACCCGGAGGGGCCGTACGGCGAGTTCTACGTCTGGTCGGACACGGACGAGAAGTACCAGGACGCGCGGATCATCTTCGTGGACACCGAGGTCTCCAACTGGACCTTCGACCCCGTGCGGCGGCAGTTCTTCTGGCACCGGTTCTTCTCCCACCAGCCGGACCTGAACTTCGAGAACCCCAAGGTCGTCGAGGCCGTGTTCGACGTCGTGAAGTTCTGGCTGGACATGGGCATCGACGGCTTCCGCGCGGACGCCATCCCCTACCTCATCGAGGAGGAGGGGACCAACTGCGAGAACCTGCCCGGGACCCACGACTTCCTGGTGCGGCTGCGCGAGATGGTGGACCGCGAGTACCCCGGCCGCGTGATCATCGCGGAGGCCAACCAGATGCCGCACGAGGTCGTGGAGTACTTCGGCACGGAGCAGGCGCCCGAGTGCCACATGTGCTTCCACTTCCCGATCATGCCGCGGATCTACTACTCGTTGCGCGATCAGAAGGCCGCCCCCATCGTCTCCACCATGGAGCACACGCCGCAGATCCCGCGGGGCACGCAGTGGGGCACGTTCCTGCGCAACCACGACGAGTTGACGCTCGAGATGGTCACGAGCGAGGAACGCCAGGCCATGCTCGGGTGGTACGCCCCGGATTCGCGCATGCGCGCGAACATCGGTATCCGACGCCGCTTGGCACCCCTGCTCGACAACTCCCGCGCGGAGCTCGAACTCGCGCACGCGCTGTTGTTGTCCCTGCCCGGGTCGCCGTTCCTGTACTACGGGGACGAGATCGGCATGGGGGACAACATCTGGCTCGACGACCGCGACGCGTCCCGCACACCCATGCAGTGGACCCCCGACCGCAACGCCGGCTTCTCCACCGCGGATCCGGGCAAGCTCTACCTCCCGGTCGTGCAGTCGCTCGTCTACAACTACACGCAGACGAACGTGGAGACGCAGCTCGCGTCGTCCTCCTCCCTGCTGCACTGGATCCGGCAGATGCTCATGGTGCGCAAGGCTCACCCGGCGTTCGGTCTGGGGGACTACGTCAACGTGAGCACGGACCACGAATCCGTCCTGGCATTCCTGCGCCGCTTGAGCCCGCAGGACGCGGACGACGGCGTGGGGGAGACCCTGCTGTGCGTGTTCAACCTTTCCCACGTCCCGGCGAGCTGCAGCGTGCACCTGGCCGAGTACGCGGGCCGGGGCACCCGGGAACTGTTCGGCGGTGAACCGTTCGGCTCCTTCTCGGAACAGGGCGACTATCGCATCACGCTCGGTTCGCAGGACTTCTTCTGGCTCCGGTTGCGCACGACCCCCGGCACGGACGGTTCCCACCCCGAGACGGTGGCCATGCCCATCATCAAGCCCGCGCGCAACGAGTGAGCGCGCGCGGGTACGGCCCGCGCGCGAAGCAGTGATTGTCCAGACGAAAGCGGGGGACCCTCCATGACGGATCAGCAATTTCTCGACAGGTTGCGCGACTGGTTGCCGCGGCAGCGGTGGTTCCCGTTCACGGCCACCCCGGACCAGTTGCGCTTGAGCGTCGTGGGCCGAGCGACCCTGGATTCCGGCACCGGATCGCATCGCGGCACGGAACGCATCATGTTCCTGGTCCAGGTCACGGTGGGCGAGCGCAGCGAATTGCTCAACGTACCGGTCGTGCGCAGCACCGAAGCCCTGCCCGAGCTCGAGCGCTTCGCGATCGGCAGCTATTGCTCCGGCGGCCCGGACCGTCCCCTGCCCGAGCAGCTGATCGCGGGTGCGGAGGCCTCGGCCTCGTTCCTGCGCCGCGCCATCTCGCACGCGGGTTCTTTCCGCGAACGACGCCGCTCGGAGCGCTCGCGGACCGCCCAACCCATCACCTCGGAGGACTCCCCGGAAGCCGGTCAAACCGCCGGCGCCCAGGAGAAGGCCGGCGCGTCCGGTCGTAGTGAGGCCCGCGCCGAGGCACAGGGCAGCGAGAACACCACCGCGGACGAGACGGCCACGTTCCACCTCTACGACGCCGTGGGGGACCCAGGTTTCATGGACCGGGTGCTGCGGATCATGGATGCGCAGCTGACCGAGGGCGGGGTGCTGCGCCACGGGATGGGCCTGCACGGCCGCTACACCGGGGCCATGAACACGGATTATCGGATTGGCTCCGCGGATCAGGTGCGGGTGATCTCCTCAGAGCAGTCCAACACGTCCGTGATCCTCACCCCGCAGGACGCGGAGGACTCGGATTCCGCGCTGGGCGGCGACGCGGTGATCGTGAAGTTCTTCCGTGTGGTGGGGGAGGGGCGCAACCCGGACGTGGAGGTGGGCGTCAAACTCACGTCGCACGGTTCCACCGCGGTCCCGGCCACGGCTGGATGGCTCGACGCCCAGTGGCGCCAGGGCCTGGTCACCACGTCCGGTCAGCTCGCGGTGGCCGCCCAGTTCCTGGCCGATTCGCGGGACGCGTGGGCCATGGCCCTGGACGCGGCGAGCCATGCCCGGGACTTCTCCGAGCTCGCGGCCGAGCTGGGTGCCACGACCGCGCGCGTCCATGCCGACCTCCTCGGCGCCTTCGAACCCGTCACCGCGGACGACGATGCTCGGCGCCGGTTCCTGGACGACCTCGCCTCGCGGATCCGCTGGGCGTGGGAGTCCTGCGGGGACTACTTCGATTCCTACCGGGCCGAGGTCGAGGACCTGCTCGAGCAGCTGTCCCGGATCCGGGAGATCCCCGCCCTGCAACGGATCCACGGTGATTACCACCTGGGCCAGGTGCTGCACAACGACGCCCAGGGGTTCCGGATCCTGGACTTCGAGGGTGAGCCCCTACGACCCATTAAGGAGCGTGTCCGCCCGGACGTGGCCCTGCGCGACGTCGTCGGCATGCTGCGCTCGTTCGACTATGCGGGCGCCATGGCCGCGCGCGAGCGGGACGAGGACATGAGCGCCTGGACCGACGCGGTCTCGGACGCGTTCCTCGAGGGGTACGCCCGCACGAGCGGTTCTGGCGTGGACCGGGATTCGGTGCTCTTCCGCGCCCTGTGGCTTGACAAGGGCCTGTACGAAGTGGTCTACGAGCAGCGCAACCGCCCGGGCTGGGTCGCGGTCCCGGCCGGTGCCGTGGTGCGTTCGCTTGAACGTACGCGCTCCCGTAACGTGAGGCGTGAAACACACGAGAGCCACACACCTGCATCCAGAACCGAGGATTTCGTGACCCCTGAACACCCCGAGAACACCAGCCCCGCGGCGTCGTCGACTCCTACGGGCCCCGAATCCACGCCAACCCCGGCATCCGAGTCCGCGCAGCACGCCGACGGCCGGGCGCCGTCGGCGGAACCGCGCAACGCGCGGGGCGCTGCGTCGGAGGCGACCGGGACGAACGACGCGTCGGCTCGGACCACCGACGGTAATGACGTGACGGCTCCGGCGGAGACCGCGGGCGGGAACCACGCGTCAACTCGGGCCGGGACTTCCCAGCAGAGCGTCGCAGCGGCGTCGGAACGGGAGCACCCCGCGGGCGGGCCCTTGCCCGTGAGCGCGGACGTGCTCGCAGCGGTGGCCGAGGGGCGCTACCACGATCCCCACGCGGTGCTCGGGGCGCACTTCAACCCGGACGGTTCGGTGACCATCCGGACCCTGCGACGCTTCGCGACGCACGTCTCGGTGCGCACGCTCAACGGGACGTTCCCCCTCGAGCACGAGTGGGGCGGGATCTTCACCGGCGTGGTCCCCGCGCACGACGAGGGCAAGATCCCGGACTACCGCGTCCTGGTGACCTATGCGGGCAAGGAGCCCGCCGAGGTCGACGACCCCTACCGCTTCGCGCCCACCCTGGGCGAGCTGGACCTGCACCTGATCGGCGAGGGCCGGCACGAGACCCTGTGGACCGTGCTCGGTGCCCACGTGCACCACTACCCGTCCTCCATGGGGGACGTCTCCGGCGTGAGCTTCGCGGTGTGGGCCCCCAATGCCCGGGCCGTGCGCGTGATTGGTGACTTCAACGGGTGGGACGGTTCCGAGCATGCCATGCGCTCGCTGGGTTCCAGCGGTGTGTGGGAAGTGTTCGTGCCCGGCATGGGCTCCGGGGACACCTACAAGTTCCGGATCCAGGCGGCGGACGGCTCGTGGCGGGACAAGGCGGACCCCATGGCCTTCGGCACCGAGATCCCGCCGTCCACCGCGTCGCGCGTGTTCGAGTCCTCCTACGAGTTCCAGGACGACGCGTGGATGCAGGCCCGCGCGGCCAAGGATCCCCACAACGCACCCATGAGCGTGTACGAGATGCACATCGGCTCGTGGCGCATGGGTCTCGGCTACGTGGATCTCGCCCGCGAGCTCGTCGAGTACCTCACGTGGCAGGGCTTCACCCACGTGGAGTTCATGCCCGTCGCGGAGCACCCCTTCGGTGGTTCGTGGGGTTACCAGGTCACCGGCTACTACGCGCCGTCGTCGCGCTTCGGTTCCCCGGACGAGTTCCGCTACCTCGTGGACCAGCTGCACCAGGCCGGCATCGGTGTGCTCGTGGACTGGGTCCCCGGCCACTTCCCCAAGGACGAGTGGGCGCTCGCCAAGTTCGACGGGCAACCGCTCTACGAGCACCCGGACCCCCGCCGCGGCGAGCACAAGGACTGGGGCACGCTAATCTTCGATTACGGCCGCCGGGAGGTGCGCAACTTCCTCGTGGCCAACGCGAACTACTGGCTCGAGGAGTTCCACGTGGACGGGCTGCGCGTGGACGCCGTGGCCTCCATGCTCTACCTGGACTACTCGCGCAACGACGGCGAGTGGGAGCCCAACCAGTACGGCGGACGCGAGAACCTCGAGGCCATCGCGTTCCTGCAGGAGGCCAACGCCACCGCGTACCGGCGCAATCCCGGGATCGTCATGGTTGCGGAGGAGTCCACGTCCTTCCCAGGGGTCACCAAACCCACGAGCGCCGGCGGTCTCGGCTTCGGGATCAAGTGGAACATGGGGTGGATGCACGACAGCCTCGAGTACATGGCCGAGGATCCCGTCAACCGGCACTACCACCACAACAAGGCCACGTTCTCCATGGTCTACGCCTACTCAGAGAACTTCATCCTTCCCATCTCCCACGACGAGGTCGTGTACGGCAAGGGCTCCCTGCTGCGCAAGATGCCGGGTGACCGGTGGCAGCAGCTCGCCAACGTGCGCGCGTACCTCGCATACATGTGGGCCCACCCGGGTAAACAGCTGATCTTCATGGGCACCGAGTACGCCCAGGAGTCCGAGTGGTCCCAGGAGCACGGCCTGGACTGGTGGCTCTCCGAGACCCCACCGCACCACGGCGTGCAGGAGCTGGTGAAGAGCCTCAACGAGATCTACCGCGAGACCCCGGCCCTGTACGCACGAGATAATGACCCGTCCGGTTTCGAGTGGATCGACGCCAACGACGCCAAGCGCAACACGCTGTCCTTCACCCGATGGGACGACCAGGGCAACCCGCTCGTGTGCGTGGCCAACTTCGCGGGCAATACCCACGAGCGCTTCCGGTTGGGTCTGCCGTGGGCGGGGGAGTGGGACGAGGTGCTCAACACGGACTCCGACATCTTCGGGGGTTCCGGCGTGGGCAACCTGGGCCGGGTCACCGCGGCCGAGGGTGCATACAACGGGAAGCCGGCGTCCGCCGAGGTCACCGTCCCTCCGCTCGCGGTGTTGTTCCTGAAGCCGGCCAAGGGTGCGAGCACCAACCCGACGGCGCGCGACCGGGACTGATCAGGTCACGCATCATTGAATGCAGAACCCGCGGGAGCACGTGCTCCCGCGGGTTCTCCATCTCCGGAGGGTTCGCCGTCCCAGGTTTGCCGTCTCCGGTGGGGGACGTGTAATGTCTTCCGAGTTGCCACGGCAGCGGCCGCGAAGGCCGAACGGGGCAACGAAACGGAGTCAATCCCACCACTGACGAGCCGCGCACAACGGCGAGAAGGTGTGCTAGGATGGTTCCCCGCAAGCCGCTGAAGAGCGGTGACAGCAGGAAGCAATCGAGGTTCATTTCGAGTTGCAGCCCGGGTCACCCGCAGCTAAGCTTGCAGATCGCAACCGACCGTTGTGGCCCTGGTGAGGGGCCGTGTGGTGTGGTTTGTTGTTTGTCAACTCAATAGTGTGTCTAGTTT